>CAZCER010000403.1:3601-5306 GCA_964497385.1 uncultured Armatimonadia bacterium
GCACGACGAGAGGGCGTTGCCCAACCGGTCCAGGTCGTCTTCCGCTTCCGAACTGCCGATGACGCCCATCATCTGCCCGATGATGTCGCGCGCGAGTTCGGGGTCGCCGTCCTCCAGCGCGTCCGTGGCCTGGCTCGCCCATCGCGTGAAGCCCTCGTTCGTGCACTTCAGCGGCAGCTTGCTCGCGATGCTCTTGACCGCCTTGATCGCGTCCACCGCCCGCGCCGTTCGGCCCGCCTCGCTCTCGATCACCGCGCGGTCGAGGCACTGCCGCGCGAGCACTGTAGGGAGCCCGGCGCGCACGAACGACGCCGAGCGGATGGCCTCGAACGTCGAGGTGCGGGCGCGCGTGGACTCCCCCTCGGTCACTTGCCTGCGGGCTTCTTCAATATGGCCCTGCGTCACCCGCGCGTCCACGCGGCCTTGCTCGAGGAGCGCGAGCACGATGGTCTGGAGCTTCACGGTCGGTTCGTCGGAAACCTCGCCGCGAAGCGGCACGCGCTCCGGGATGGCGCGCTCCGTGGCGCCCTCTTCGGTCTCCTCGCCGGTGCGCTTCGCCGGGGTGGCCGGCTCCGGATCGGGGCCCGGCTCGACTTCCGACTCTGTCGCGTCTTTGTCGCCCGTCTTCTTGGCCTCGGCCTCAAAGCGCTTGCCGATCCCGGGCATCCGGCTGCGGAGGCTCCTCGGGAGGTACCACGGTCCTCCGAGCGCCTCGGCCTTCGGCTCCGGCGCCTCAACCACCGCCTGAGACTCGGCGCTCTCGGCGGGAGCTTCACTCTCGGCCTTCGCCGGCTCGCCGGACTCCGCCGGCGCGGACTCGGCCGACTCGGGGGTTGACTCCGCGGATTCGCTCGTCGCGGCCGACTCCATCGATTCCGCGGACTCCGACGACTCCGTCCGGCCCGCCGATTCCACGGACTCGGCGCTCTCGGAACTCGCCGGCTTGGCCGGCCGGGGTCGGGGCGCGACCACGACGGGACCCGTCTCGACAGCCGTGTCGCCGCCCTTGGTCCACTCCCACTTGACGTCCTCGCAGCCCACGACGACGAGCCCTATCGCCCCGAGCGCCGTCAGCGCCACGGTCACCCTCGCTACGAGCCTCAAGCTCGGTCACCTCCGACAAGACCACGGGCCATCCCGTTTGGCCGGGACGACCCCAGGCGCAGTCTACCTTGTCCAGGTCTGTTCAGTTCGCGGCGGGCAACTCCTCCCTGCCGCGAGCCTCCGGCCCCGCAGCCTTGCCTTGTTCCCGTCACCCGGTGTAGTGTACAAACAGCGCGGTCACGGAGCGGGTGAGGGACGTGGAGAGTTCTCGCTTGATCGGTCGCCTTGCGGCGACCGGCGAGGCTATCGAAGTGCGGATGCGGTCAGGCAAGATCGATCGCATTCAGTCGGTTGCGTCCCCGGCTGACTTGCAGGCATTGCCCTGGGTGGGGCCGGGCTTATGCGACATCCAGGTCAACGGCTACGGCGGGCGTGACTTCAACGCCGAAGCCCCTTCCGAGGACGCCTTGGGCCAAGTGCGCGCGCTGCTCGCCCGCGAGGGCGTGACCTCCTTCTGCCCGACCATCGTGACCGGATCCCCCGAAGCCATGGAAGAGCGCCTCCGCGTCCTCGCTCGCGCGCTCTCGGCCGATCCCTCCCTCGCCGCCGCGGTTCCCTGCTTCCATCTCGAGGGCCCGTTCATCGCCCCGGAGGACGGTCC
>CAZCER010000404.1:0-4523 GCA_964497385.1 uncultured Armatimonadia bacterium
CTAGGCGCGCCCGACAGAGAGGAACCCATGGTTCGGCTTCTCGCGCTCGATGTGGACGGAACCCTCGTAGGGGCGGATAGCACGGTGTCCGCCCCTACGCGCGCGGCTCTCGGGCGCGCCGCGGAGGCCGGGTGGCGCATCGCGCTGATCACCGGTCGCAGCCGCATGGCGGCGCTCCCCATCGCCGAACAGATGCCTGCGGCCGCGCTGGTTGGGCTGGGAACCTACGACGGCGCGCAGGTGGAGGCGCTCCCGGCCGGGCCGGTGCTTCAGGACGAGCGCATGGCGCCTGAGGCGGCGTGGGCGTCGGTCGAGACGATGGCGGCGCATGGCCTGGGCCCGACGGTCTTCCCGGCGTGGGGCGAGGGCAGGCGCGTGTTCGCGTGGGACGAGTGCCCGCCCCCGCCGGCGTGGCTCGATCAGAACCCGGGCCGGGCCGCGATCGTGGACCGGGAGGCGCTCGATGCGGAACTCCGGCAGGGGATCGTCACCATCAGCGCGCTCGGGACGTTGGAGACGGCGACGCGGTGCGCCGAGGGCCTGCGCGCCCGACTCGCCGGCCGGGCTTCGGTCATTGTGACCTACTCCGAGCGGTACGGGGGGCATTTCGCGCAGGTGGCGGGGCCGCGCGGAACGAAAGCGGTGGCGCTCGGCTTGCTCGCGGAGCACCTCGGGACGCCCTTGTCCGACGTCATGGCGATCGGCGATTGGGTGAACGACGTGGGCATGCTGCGAGCGGCCGGGATAGGGATCGCCATGGGGGACGCTCCCGAGGAGGTCCGCGACGCCGCCATGTGGGTGACGGGCTCCGTCGCCGAGAACGGCGTCGCCATGGCGATCGAGCGGTTCCTGGAGACTACCTGACGGACCGAGGCGCGCCGCGCCCTCGGCCGTAGTCGTGGGGTGAGTTCGACGCAGCCTTCCGATGGATCAACCGCCGGGATGCAGCGCGGTCCGCTGATCGCGCTGGCGATGGTTGGGGTTCTCATGCTGTGCCTCTGCGGCGGGCTTCTCGTCTGGCGCCCGGGGCGGACCGGCTGGGAGCCCGAGGGCATGGTGAGGGTGCCGGAGGGCGTCGAGCCGGTTCGGGTCCAGGTGGGGCAACTCCAGATCTGCGGCCTCGCGGGCAAGGAACTCGATGACGAGACCCGCCAGGCGCTCGCGGAAGGCCGCCTCGCGGGGGTGGTCTTGACCGAGCGGAATGTGCAGGACAAGTCCCAGGTGCGGATGCTCTGCCGTGCGATCCACCTGGCGGTTCCGGAGGGCGACCCCGCGCCGATCGTCTGCGCGAACCAGGAGGGCGGGGAGGTCTCGCCATTGCAGGGGCTGGGCATCCCGAACTGGGGGGCGGCGAGGTATCTCGTTCGCAGCGGGGAGACGAGCATCCAGGCCTATGCGAAGGAGGTCGGAGACTTCATGAACGGCCTCCTCCTGAACGTGAACCTGGCCCCGGTGCTCGATGTCCGCACGAACCCGGAGAACGCTTTCATCGGCTCAAGGTCGTTCTCGGACGACTCCGAGGTCGTCACGCGGTTCGGCAAGGCGATGATCCGCGGGCTTGGCGAGGGCAAGGTCGCGGCGGTCGGGAAGCACTTCCCCGGGGCCGGCGGATGCGCGTCGAATCCGCGGAACGGCCGAGTCACGGACAGCACCTCGGCGGAGGACCTCCGAAGGCATCACCTGCGGCCGTTCGCGGAGGCGTGGGCCGACGGGGGCCTCGGGGCGGTCGTGGCGGCGCATGTGGTGTACGCGAACCTGGACGCGGAGCGCCCCGCCAGCCGCTCCGGCAAGGTGCTTGGCGAGCTGCTGCGCGATGAACTCGGGTTCGACGGGGTTATTCTGACCGATGATGTGACAATGAAGGGTTTCGCGGACGAGGGGATGACCGTGAGCCAGGCGTGCGTGGAGTCGCTCGCGGCGGGTTCGGACCTGCTCCTGGATCCTCGCCCGTGGCCGGAGGCGTCGGCGGTGCAGCACGATGTGCGTCAGGCCGCGGCGCGCGGGGATCTCGACCAGGACGAACTCGCGGAGTCAATCGAACGCGTTCGCGCTTGGCGGACAACGCTCTATGACGTCACGGCGCGGTAGGCTGACGCCCGTCGGGGGCGCGGGGGGCGGGCGTTCATGGAAGCACAACAAATATCCGGGTCATGTTGCCGGGTAGGCAGGTCGGGGGCCGCCGAAACTCGAATGGGATGTTAAGAAAGGCCGTTGGGGACAGGCAGGCGCATGGTATGCGCCTGGAGAGAGTCTTGACCCTGAGCGGTTGTTGACGAGGCGTGGGCGGCCCAGGGTAGGCCGCCGTGTGGTGTGATGCCGGGGCGTGAGGCAGTGATCAAGGCCCAGTTATGCGCTTCCGAGCGCGATGAGGCTAGCTTAGGGTGTGCGCCGTGGTATGGCGCGGCCATTCGTGGGTCGGCGCGACGGGGGCGGTCCCGTCCGCTGTTCTTTGGTTCTTTCCGGGGACCGGAGTTCGTCAGGTCTGTCTGTGACTTTTCTCTTGCCTGTCTGTTCAGACGGGAGCCCATCGTCTTGAGACGTGCAGCGCGCAGGCGCCTGCCGGCAAGCGCTGTCTGTGTCTCGTTCCACGCGAAGCGAGGCCGGCGGGACCTGGTGGCTTCGACGAACGGGCGCGTCGCCCGTGAGGGAAGGGGGTGAGAGGTTGCGTAGAGGGATTGCGGCGGTGGCGGCGGCTCTGTTCGCGCTGGTGCTGTTGGTCGGAGTGGTCGGTTGCGCGAAGAAGGCCCCCACTTCGGCGGATGGTGTGAGGACCGGCGAGGCGAACCCGGACCCGGACGGCGGCTCGAAGACCGAGGACGCGACGGAGTAGCGCTTCGTGCGTGCGCCATAGGGTCAAACGCGCCCCGGGAGTCGTTGCGCGGCATGCGCTGGAGGCGTTGCCGGGGCGTTGATGAGAGTGGGGATCGAGTATGCGCGTAAGGCGAGGGTTCACGCTCATTGAGCTTCTTGTGGTGATCGCAATCATCGCGATTCTGGCCGCGATCCTCTTCCCGGTGTTCGCGAAGGCGCGGGAGAAGGCGCGGCAGACCTCCTGCCTCTCGAACGTGCGCCAGATCATGACTGCGGAGTTGTCGTACGCTCAGGACTACGACGAGGCGTTCCCTCAGGCGGCGAACCCCACCGGGGACGCCCCGGTGATGGATGTGGGGGGCGTGCGCTGCAACAATGTGCGCGCCTGGTATGAGTGGCAGGCGTTCCCGCTTCCGTACATCAAGAACCTCCAGGTGTTCGACTGTCCGACCAGCCCGGACCTGGGCGTCTGGTTCGACCCGTACAACCCGTCGGGCATGTCGGACCTCGACAGCGACGGCGACTACGCCGTGAATTGGGACGGGATGGCGAACCGCGCCAGCGGCGGGCAGGACTGCTTGATGACCCTGACCGACGTGCCTGCGGAAGTCATCTGGCTCCTGGACTGCGGCGACTGCTATGTGCATTCGGGCTCAAACACGTTCCCACCGTTGGGCCCGCTGGACCTCGACTGGGATTCCCGGGCGGAGGGTGCGACGAGGCACAATATGATGGCCAACGTCGGCTTCTGGGACGGCCACGCGAAGGCGTGGAACTTCCAGCGGTTGTGCGGGTGCTACACGCAGCAGCAGATCACGTCCGGCGCGTTCCTGAGGACGGCCCCGTGGAACTGGGACAGCGGGACGGCGTGGCTCTCCAACTGGCAGGCGCTGTACGACACCTACTTGGCTGGGCAGTAGGCCGGTCGGGGCGCTGGACGCGCCCTGGAAAGGGATGCGGAAGGTGAGCAAGAGCATGTGGAGTCGTTGTTGGGCGGTGGTTCTGTTCGTTGTGTGCGTCGCGGCGCCGCTGGCGGGGTGTGGCGGCCAGAAGGGCTCGAAGGAGCCTGAGCAGGACCGCAACGCCGCGCGCGCCAAGGCGCTGCAGGGCGGGGCCGGCCCCGGCGAGAACGCCGCTGGCGACCAGAACAGATAGTCCGCCGCAGGAGACGGACGTGCTCCGAAGCGGTCGTCTGAGGGAGGTACGGTAAGCGCATGAGACGCACACGAGCGTTCACGCTCATTGAGCTTCTGGTAGTGATCGCCATCATCGCGATTCTGGCGGCGATTCTCTTCCCCGTGTTCGCGAAGGCGCGGGAGAAGGCCCGCCAGACAAGCTGCCTGAGCAATCTGCGGCAGTTGGGTACGGCTTTGAGCGCGTATTCGCAGGACTACGACGAGCGCATCCCGCCGTCGTACAACCAGATTCCCAATGTGTACAACTGTCGGCAGACCAACTGGGGCACGGCGTTTGGGGTTTTCCTCTACCCCTACTGCAAGAACATCCAGATCTTCCAGTGTCCAACGAGCCCCACCCGCATGGCGTCGAACCTAGGCGTCGATGCGCTGGTCGGCATCGGTGACAACGCCGGCGACCCGCCGCGCGACTCACAGGGCCGGCCGGGGACGTACCGCGACAACTACATCGTGAACTACGACGGGCTGGCCTACGGGGCGCCGTCGGCGGTCCGGGCGGCGACGGCGTGGCTGGAG
>CAZCER010000404.1:4533-5295 GCA_964497385.1 uncultured Armatimonadia bacterium
ACGGGGCGCCGAACGGAATCATCGCGGGTCTGTCGTGGCCGGCGGAGACGTTCGCGATGCTGGATGGCTATGAGTCGGGGATTACGTACGGCAGTGACACCTGGGACGTCATGTGCTTCTACCTAGGCGTTCACGCCGACACCGGCAAGGCCGGCTGCAATCGGCACAATCTGATGGGCAACGTGGACTTCGTGGACGGCCATGCGAAGGCGCTTCGGATCGAGAACATCTGCACCTTCGGGCCGCGCGCGCAGACCGAAGCGGTGGAGCGCGTGCCGCCGTGGAACATCGACTGGGCGGGCAGCGCGCCGCACGTCGACGGTACGATTCCCTATCCGGATCGGTAGGTCCGCGAGGTCAGCGAGAGCGTTGAACGAACGGCCCGGGAGCTTCGGCCCCGGGCCGTTCGTTTGGGGCGCCGAGTCGCGCGGGGGTGGGAGCGGGGCCGGCGCCATCGGCGTGGAGCAAGGGCGCTCACGCCTTAACGTCACCATAACAGAATCCGCGAGAAAGCAGGCCGATGGGCACTTCGGAGGAAGTAGTGCGCTTGAGGCGTCCTATCCGCGTTGACGTGCGGCGCCGGATGGGGTAGTTTCGTTAATGTTCGTGACGAGCGCGAGGTTGTGATGGTGTGGGATGCGGCGTCGCGGGCCTGCTAATCGGGGCGTGAGCACAGGGTGTCCGAGATCGCGTCAGAGATTGCTGGCTTAGGCGAGGCCGCTTCCCTGCGGAGTGCGGCTAGGGGATCAAGAGGTCGTGACG
>CAZCER010000405.1:0-5278 GCA_964497385.1 uncultured Armatimonadia bacterium
TCGAGTTCCTGGATCACCAGGCCCGCGAGCATCACGGCCACGAGCACCTCGAAGACCACGCCCAACTCGAGAAGCAGCGGCAGCCCGCGCGTCTGGGTGAGCCCGTACAGGAAGATCCCGTTCTCCAGCACGAGGAAGCCGATCACCTGGCTGAGCGCCGCCCTCCGAGTCACCATGAGCAGCATCCCCATCAGCACGAGCGACAGCGCGACTCCGGCCGCTCCGACACTCCCGCCGAGCGGGGCCGCGATCCGGCCGGCCATGAGGTACCCGATCGCGAGGACCGCGCACGCCACGAACAGGGGCACCGAGGAGGGCCGCTCGACACCCGAGTCGGATGGGGCCTCCAGGCGCCGCCCGCACCAGGACAGGAAGAGGGGGATCCCCACCGCCTTCACCAGAAGCACCGCGCCGGCCACTACCAGGAGTCCATGAGACTCGGTGTGCCCGTTGGGGAGGACGCAGACGCCCGCAAGCAGCGCGGTCTGGAGCGCAAGGCCGATGACCTGCAAGCCCACTCGGCCCACCCCGCACATCCAGACCGCCAGGACCGCGGCGCCTGCGGCAAGCACGTCCGTATGTGTGAGAGACATCGCGTCCTCCTCAGCTCTGCGCTGCGGCGGCGAGTGCCGCCAGCAAGCTCGCGGCTGTCGCGAAGGCGAGGAACCCGGGGACTCTCCGCCAGTTCAGCTTCACGACAACGCCCTCCATCGCCGCAATGCCAACCCCGAGCGCGAGTAGCCCCACCAGCCCGATCGCGTACCGCAGCCCCAGGGGAAGCTCCGCGTACCCCGGCCATGCGTGCAGAAGCGTCTGCAGCGCGAGGCCCATGAACACGCACATCCGGAGCGCTGTCGCGTACTCGACCAACGCCAGGCTCCGCCCGCTGTACTCCAGGATCATCGCCTCGTGCACCATCGTCAGCTCGAGGTGTGTTGTCGGGTCGTCGACGGGCATCCGAGACAGCTCGGCCAGCGAAGCCAAGAGCAGGGCCACCCCCGCAAGGCCCGCGACCACCGGGCCCATCGCGCTCCCGTAGATGGCCAGGAGGTCCGTGCTCCCGGCCCCGAGCGCGAGCGCTCCCAGCGCGATGAGCATCGTCGGTTCCACGAGCATCGAGATCGTGGCCTCTCGGCTCGCGCCTAAGCCCCCGAATGCTGATCCCGTGTCCATCGCCGCAAGCATCGCCACGAACCTCCCGACGGCCAGGAGGTACAGCACGAGGACCAGATTCGTCGCGGGCGCCGCGCACTGGGGCAGAAGCGGGCCGGCCCACGGCACGATCACCGCCGCGATGGCGGACACCGCGAGCCCAAGAGCCGGCGCGAGACGGAACACCCTCGTCGCGGTCGCGCTGACGGTCTCGCCCTTCCGCAGCAGCTTCGCCGTATCGGCGAACGGCTGCCACACGGGTGGGCCAACCCGGTTCTGCGTCAGCGCTTTGGCCTTGCGGATCACGCCCGTCAGGAGGAGCGGCATTGCGAGCAGGTTCACAGCCAGTGCGAGCGTCTGGAGGAACGTCATCAGCGGCACCCCACCCACAGCAGGATCCCCAGCACCACCGCCATGGTGATCAGGTACTGGTGGATGCTCCCCGTCTGCAGCCACATCAGCGCAAGCCCCGACCCGCGCCGGAACCCCCTCAGCGCCGGGGTGTAGAGCCGCGTCTCGAGGAAAGGCTCGTGTGTGGTCTCGGCCGCCAGGGCGTCCGGGAAGTGCAGCCGGTACCGGCCGCCGATCTTCACTTCGATCGCGTAGAGGTACACCGCCCCGAAGAGTCGTGAGATCGGCTGCGCGAAGCTCGTGGCCGTGTACTGCATACGCGGTCCCAGGCGCCCGAAGCCGCACTCCCAGGTGATGTACTCGCGCGCCGGGCGCGACCGCGCAAGGGTTGCGAGCCACAGACCCAGAGCGCCGACCGTCGCAACGAGTACGAGCGCTAGCATCGGCGTCGGTACGGTCCAGACGGACCGCAGCGTCACGCGGCCGCCGAGCGGATCGGTGACGCCCTCGAGAGCGCCGAGGAGCGACGGCACGCAGAGCCCCAGTACCGCGCAGAGGCAGGCGAGCATCCACTGCGCGCCGACCATCCCCGTGCCGACCTCGCGGGCCTCGGCGGCCCTCTTGCCCCGCGGCACACCGAGGAACGCGACGCCGATCGCCTTCACGAAGCACGCGATGGCGAGCGCCCCGATCAGCCCCAGCCAACCCATCAGCACGAGCGCGCCGAGTCGGGCGGCCGGCGTCGGACCCTCGGTTGCGAGCCCGAAGAACGCCTGATACAGCAGCCACTCGCTCGCGAACCCGTTGAGGGGCGGCAGGGCGCAGATGGCGGCGCTCCCGACGACGAACGCCGCTCCTGTCCAGGGCATCCGCCGCAGAAGCCCCCCGAGGTGCTCGATGTCGCGCACCCCCGTCCGCGCATCGATCGCGCCCGCGCCGAGGAAGAGAAGGCTCTTGAACACCGCGTGGTTGAGGGTGTGGAGAAGGCAGGCCGCGAGGCCGATCCGCGCGAGCGCCGGCACCCCCCACTCGACGCCGAGGAGCGAGACCCCGAGGCCCATCAGGATGATCCCGATGTTCTCGACACTGTGGTAAGCGAGGAGCCGCTTGATGTCGTGCTGCAGAAGCGCGAAGAGCACTCCCCAGACACCCGAGATGGCTCCGAGCAGGAGGATCGTCAGCCCGAGGCCCGGGGCTGAGATATGCCCCGTGCCGAACAGACGCACCATCGCGTAGATCGCCGTCTTGATCATCACACCGCTCATGAGCGCCGACACCGGGGCCGGCGCCGCAGGATGCGCGATCGGGAGCCACAGGTGGAAGGGCCAGCAGCCCGCCTTCGTCGCGAGCCCCACGAAAACCAGGAGCGCGGGACCGAGCGCCGTCATCCCCGACAGGCCCCAGTCGGCGAACTCCCAACTACCCGTAAGCGCATGCAGCCAGAGGAATCCGCCCATCAGGAACGCGGTCCCGGCTCGCGTCGCGCCAAGATAGACGAGGGCCGCGCTCCGGGTCTCCCGTGCGGTGTGGTGAGCGGCTACGAGCGCGTACGACGACAGCGCCATCGCCTCCCACCCTACCAGGAACACGATGGCGTTCGCCGCGAGCACCACGCAGACCATGCTCCCGAGCAGGGCCGCGAGCGCCGACCACACGAGCCCGACGGAGACCTCGTGCTCGAGGCCGCGCAGATAGCCGATCGAGAACAGCGTCACCGGGAGCCCGATGAGCCCGATGATGCCCAGGAACCAGCGACTTAGCGGATCGAAGGCGAGGCCTATCGCGCTATCACCCAGGAACCACGGTAGGGGCAGCGTGACCGAGGCCTCGCCGCCGGCCGCCGCCGACGCGAGGATCAGCAGACTCCCCAGCCCCGCGGTCACACCGACGACCGCGTTCGGCGCCTTGCGCCAGGCGATGCCCACCACCGCGACCAGAAGCCATGTGAGGACGCCTATGCCACAGAGCGAAGCTGCGGCGTCGGTTAGCGCCGGGATGAGCACGCCCGCACCTACCCTATCCCTCGCCCACGGCTTCCTCGTACCGAGGGCAAGGCGGCGGATGAGTCTTCGCGAAGACACAATGGTCCGCGCTGTCAGTACCTCATCGCGGGGGCTGCGGAATGGCGCCTCTCGTGGAAGAACTGGCAGTGACCGCCAAGAAGCGGGAAGTATACTCCTTGCCCTGGCCCTGAGCCAATCCCCTAGCGAGGCGCGTGTGTTGGTTCCGAGACTATGTCACCCCTGAGCGGTTCTGAGATTCTGTCACCCCAAGAACGAGGTGACTCTGAACATGCAGGATCAGCAGCGGTTGGCGGTGTTGCAGGCGGTGGACGCGGGACGACAGACCGCGCCCGAGGCCGCCGAGGCCCTGGGTCTGTCCGTGCGTCAGGTGCGACGGCTTCTCGCACGGTACCGCACGAACGGCGTGGCAAGCGTCCCGCACGGCAATCGAGGGCGCGCCCCCAAGCACGCGCTCTCCCCCGAGTTCCGCGAACGCATCGCCACCCTTGTCGGCGAGTCCTACACGGACGCCAACAACCATCACGCTCAGGAACTCCTCGCCGAAGAGCACGGCATCCAACTCAGCGTCTCCTCGCTGCGACGCATTCGCATCGACGCCCGATGCCCTTCCCCGCGCAAGCGCCGCCCCTCGAAGTCGCACCCCAGACGCGAACGCAAACCCCAAGCCGGCATGATGCTGCTCCTCGACGCCAGCAAGCACCGATGGTTCGGACCCGACCTCCCCGAGTGCCATCTCCTCGCAGCCATCGACGACGCCACTGGCGAGGTCTTCGCGCTCTTCCGCGAACAAGAGGACACTTTCGGATACCTCGAACTCCTGCGGCGCGTCTGCCAGGCCCGAGGCGTCCCCATCGTCCTCTACTCCGATCGCCGCACCCTCTTCGGACCCACCGTCGACGGCAAGACCGACCCCCTCCATGCGCACTTCGCACGCGTCACCGCCGAACTCGGCATCCATCACTCCTTCGCCGGATCACCACAGGCCAAAGGACGCGTCGAGCGACTCTTCGGTACCTTCCAGGATCGACTCGTCGTTCTCCTGCGCCGCCGCAACGTCCGATCCGTCGAGGAAGCCAACCGATGCCTCCCCGAACTCCTCCGACAACACAACCAGCGCTTCGCCAAAGAGCCCGCCTCCCCCGAAAGCGCCTACCGCGAGCCGCCCGTGAAGACCCAGCTCCGACGCATTCTCGCCCTCCGCTTCCCTCGCGTCGTCGCCAACGACAACACCGTCAGCTTCGGCGGCAAGAGGATCCTCCTCCAGACCAAACCTCAGGCCTCCCTCGCCCGCAAGCGCGTCGAACTCGCCGTCGAGCCCGACGGAACCATCGCTTTCTGGAGCGGCGACCAGTGCGTCGCCCGCGGACCCGACGTCCAGCCGCCTGACTCCGTCACACCCTCACGCATCGTCCGAGAACTCCCCGAACCCAAGACCACACCCCAACCTCGCCTGCTCAAGACGCGACACGAGCCCGTCATCGTCCGACCCGCTCCCGACCACCCCTGGCGACGACCCCTCGTTGCCGCTCCCCGCCCTCAGCCACTACAATCCGCACAGTCGCGCGGAGGATAGGGCAACGCTGGAGAGCGACCCGAGCGCCGCGCGATCGCCACACGGCGAACGGGCCTCGGCACACGACGCCGAGGCCCACTTCGCCGGAGGCCCAATGCGCTAAACTCGCTCTTCCCTATCTCCGCGCGGTGACAGTTTCTCAGAACCAATAGGGTGACAGAATCTCGGAACTAGTACA
>CAZCER010000406.1:0-5275 GCA_964497385.1 uncultured Armatimonadia bacterium
GGGGCCTGCCGTCCTCCTTGGCTCGCGTGGCTTCGATGAGCACATCGGCGAGGTGCGCCTGAACAGACGGGTGCAGATGGATCTCAGGCTGTTCAAGGATCACTGTCGAGTGCGCCGGCACATAGAAGCACTCGACAAGCACCGGCAGCACTTGAGACACGCCAAAGCCCACGTCGGTGACGACAACAGGCTGCGATTCCGGCCGGACCTGGATGACGACCTCGTATTCCTTGCGCCCCTTCGCGATCGGCCGCACCTCGAAGGACGAGATGAGCCCCATCTCCTTGAGGTGGCGCGCGATGACCGCGTGGAACGGCGAGTAGTGCGACCTGCCCCCTCTGCTCAGCTCACGACGAGTCGCCGCCACCAGGGCCGCAACGGTGTCTGCGCCACGCCCACCCACGTGTTCGGGCGCCTGGCCTGAGAGCCTGTAGACACGCTGCGGATGCTCGCGAAGCGGGCCGAGATAGTGAACCTGCGTCAGTGCGCGCTCCAACTCCAGGGCGAGGTCACCCAGCATGCCGCTGTTCTGGTATGAGCCAAGCACCTCGGCGGGGAAGCCGTAGAACCGTGTGGGACGGCCGAACGGTACGGGCTTCCCGCGTCTGCGAAGCAGCACGTCTGGCTCGACAGTGAGGGCGTAGTCGCCGGACGTAGACGTCGTGTGCATCCCCGCACGCACCGCCGCGATCTTGCCGCCCGGCATCGAGTACGTCATTCGCTGCACTATAGGCTCTGGAAGCACTCGGTGCGCGCCACGCAGCTTCCCGGTCAGGCGCGCGGCCCCCGCGACGCTGAGGTCGAACGCGAGTGTGCAGTCCTGGTCGGGACGAGCGACGTCGTCCGGGACCTCGACAGGACCCCGGATCGGCCACTCCAGGCCGACGCCGAGGGGTTTCGTCCGATCATGCCTGTGGACGAGGCTCTCGAAATCCCCCAGGTCCACGTACGAAGCGGGATCGCCTCCCATGTTCAGCACGCGCGTCCGGTCCTGCGACTCGGCGGTCTGCTTCAGGAGCAGCAGCATCTGCCCGATGCTGCTCTTGCCGGAGCTGTTGGTGCCGAAGAACACCGTCAAAGGCGCGAGACGGATGTCGCCGGTGTCGGCCCAGGCCTTGAAGTTCCGGATGCGGAGGCGTGTGAGCATCACCCATCACCTTCCTCGCTGGTGTCTTCGGGAAGTCTACCAGAAAGCCGGGCGCGCTCCAGGGTCACCTCCGCCCTCTTCACCACGGGCGGGTCCACCATCTTCGAGCCGACGGAGACGACGCTGAGGCCCTTCGCTTTGGCCTCCTCGAAAGCGCGGACGATCTTCTTGGCCCACTCGATCTCCTCGTCCTCCGGGGCGAACGCCTCGTGGATGACGGGGATCTGTCGGGGATGGATGCAGCCCTTGCCCTCGAAGCCCAGAGCCTTCGCCTCCAGTACGTTCTGGCGGAGAGCCTCCATGTCCACGACATCGGCGAAGACCGAGTCGATCGGCTGCACGCCGGCCGCGCGCGCGGCGTTCACGACCACCGAGCGCGCCCAGACGCTCTCGCGGCCCTCGTTCGTCTTGAGGGCGCCGATGTCGGCGGCGTAGTCCTCGAGGCCGATCGCGAGCGCGCACACGCGGCCGCTCGCGGTCGCGATCTCGAGCGCACGGAAGCACCCCATCGCGCTCTCGATGATGGGCATGATGAGAATCCGCGCGCGCGGGGCGATCTCCTGGGACGTCGAGACGACCTCATGCACCTGATCGGCGCTCTCGCACTTGGGGATCAGGATGACCTCGACGCCGTAGGGCACGACCCACCGGAGGTCCTCGAGGCCGAGCGGGAGCTGGTTGATCCGCACCATGCGCTCCGACTCGCCGAAGTCCACGCCGAGCAGGGCGTTCCGCACGAGGACGCGGGCGGCGTCCTTCTCGCGCGGAGCGACGCTGTCCTCGAGGTCGAGGATCACCGTGTCCGCCCCGTGCAGGCCCGCGTTCACCATGAACTTGGGCTCATTGCCCGGCAGGTAGAGGCGCGAGCGCCGCGGACGGTCGCGGCGCGGGTTGGCGGGGCGCGTGTCCACACGCGGCGGAAGCGCGGGTGCGCGCGGGTCCACGCCCGCACGGCGCACGGCGGCCTCGAGGCGCGCCGAGAGGGTGAACGGAAGCGCCCCGCCGTCCTCGACGGTCACCTCGGCGTCGGTCGCTCCCATGCGGGTCATATCGTCCGTGATCTGCTTGCGGATCGCCGGGCCGTACATGGCCTCGACCTTGCTCGTGACGCTCAGGCGGAGGCCCTCGCCGCCCGGCTCCACGCGCACCCAGCAGTCGGAGCGCACATCGCTCCCTCTCCGTCCGGCCTCGCCTCTCACGATCGGGCCTCCTCAAGCTTGCGCCGCGCGTAGGGGAGAAGCCCCCCCGAGTCGCGGATCGCAAGGATCTGTTCCGGCAGGCCGGGGAAGCGGAACGTCTTGCCCGCCGCCTCGACCACTCCTTCGCGCGCGTCCAGCCGCACCTCATCGCCTTCCTGGTACGCGTCCACCGCGTCCCGGCACTCGATGAGGAGTAGCCCCTGGTTGATCGCGGCGCGGAAGAAGACGCGCGCGAAGCTCTTCGCGATCACGGCCTCGATCCCCACCGCCTTGAGCCCGAGCGCCGGCTGCTCACGGGAACTGCCGCACCCGAAGTTCTCGCCCGCGAGGATCAGGTCGCCCGGCCGCACGCTGGAGGCGAACGCGGGATCGAGGTCCTCCAGCAGGTGCGGCAGGATCTCCTCCATGGTCGAGCACGTGTAGGTGTACTTCCCCGGAAAGAGCATGTCCGTGTTGATGTCGTCTCCGTAGCGCCAAACGGCCATCGCGCTTCGCCTCCTAGCTGACTCGCCTCGGGTCCACCACGACCCCGGCCTCGGCCGACGCGGCGACGGTCGCCGGGCTCGCGAGGTAGATCTCCGCCTCCGCGCATCCCATCCGGCCCTTGAAGTTCCGGTTCGCCGTCGAGAGGCAGACCTCGCCGGGCGCGAGCGCTCCCTGGTGCGCTCCGAGGCATGGGCCGCAGCCGGGCGGCAGGAACACCGCCCCGGCATCCACGAGCGTCGTCACGATCCCGCGCTCGAGGGCCTCGCGCAGCACCGCGCGGGAGGCGGGGAGCACCAGCAGCCTGCAGCCGGGCGCGACTCGCTTCCCCTTGAGGATCTCGGCGGCGGCCTCGAGGTCGCACAGACGCCCGTTCGTGCACGTCCCGATGAGGCACTGGTCGACACGGAGCCCCGCGATGTCCGCGACGGGGGCCACGTTGTCCACGGCGTGGGGCTTCGCGACAAGAGGCGCGATCTGGTCGAGATGCACCGTCAACTCGCGCTCGTACGTCGCATCCGCGTCGGCCCACACTCCCTCGGGCGGCTCCGCGACCCCGGCGACCGCGCGCAGATACTCCCGCGTGAGGTCATCCACCGGGAAGACGGCGATCTTCGCGCCCATCTCGATCCCCATGTTCGCGATGACGAGCCGGTCGTCGACGGAGAGACCGGCGACATCGTCATGGAACTCGACCGAGCGGTACGTCGCGCCTCCCGCACCGATCTCCCCGATGAGGTGGAGCATCAGGTCCTTCGCGGTCACGCCGGGCTCGAGGGTCCCGCAAAGCGTGATCTTGATCGACTCGGGCACGCGGAGCCATGTCTCGCCCGTGAGCAGCAGCGCCGCCGCCTCGGTTCGGTCGATCCCCGTGGCGAACGCTCCCAGCGCCCCGTAGGTGCAGGTGTGGGAGTCCGACCCGAGCACGAGTTGGCCGGGCAGGGCGAGGCCCTTTTCCACCATGACTTGGTGACAGATGCCCTCACCGACATCGAAGAACCGCGTGACGCCGTGCTTCCGCACGTACTCGCGCACCGCGCGATGGCCCTGCGCGGCCTTCTCGTTCGCGGCGGGGATTACGTGGTCAAGCACGACGACGTGCATGTCGGGGTTGGCGAGTCCGAATCGCTCGAGTTCCGGCGCGATCTTCGCGACGATCGCCGACGTGTTGTCGTGTGTGAGCAACCGATCGGGCCGGATGGTGACGATCTGCCCGGGTGTTGTGGACTCCTGCCCGCTCTTGAGCGCAAGGACCTTCTCCGCAAACGTCATCCCCATACGGGACCTCCCAAAGGGCGCGCCATCGCGCCAATGCAGAGCACCGCGCCGGAGGGGCCGCGTTGCAGGGGGCCCGCTCGTCCCGAGTAGGCGCGGGGTGTGCGCCGTATCGAGGGACGGAGCGGGAGGGACCCCACCCGGCCCCGGATTGCGCGTGGACTACCCTCCCGCCAGCAGCCCACCGCGCTGGTAGATCGCCATCTGCGCCTCGGGGAACGCGCGCCCCTCCAGGATCTCTCCGCTCGGCAGCGTGATGCGCCCTGTCGCGAGGTCGGCCGCGACCACGTCCCCGTCCCGGAGGCCGGCCGAGCGCAGTGGGGCGCGCAGCACCGCGAGGCCCGCGTTGATGGCGTTGCGCTCATAGATCGCCCCAAAAGACTCCGCGATGATAAGCGCGACGCCGAGCGCTGTGAAGCAGTCGACGGCCTGCTGCCGAGAGGAGCCGCACCCGAAGTTCGCGCCCGTGACCACGATGTCGCCGGGCTCGCACTGGCGAGAGAAGTGCTCCCAGCCGGGCAGGTTTCCGAACGTGAAAGGCCCCATCTCCTCGAGGCGCGTGATCGCGAGATGGCTGTTGTGGAAGATCATGTCGGTATCGATGTCATCACGGTCGACGATCCAGACGCGGCCGCGCAGTTCGGTTGGGCGAGCCGCTCCGGCCGCCGCCGCGCCGGTTGCCGCGCTCTCGACGGCCACCGGCCGAGTGCGAGGGGCGGGAGAGGGGATCGGCCCGTCCGCCGAAGCGAGCGCCCCCGCCAGCGCGCTCGCGGCCGCGGTCCGTGGGCTTGCGAGGTAGACCTCGCCTTTGCCCTGCTTGCCGGGGAAGTTCCGGTTGCCCGTGCTGACCGTCACCTCGCCCGGACCGTTCTGGCCGACCTGCCCGGCCGCGCATCCGGCGCACCCCGCGTTCGCGACCAGCGCCCCGGCGTTCTTGAGCGCCTCGAGCGTCCCGTCACGGAGACACTCCATCCAGATCGCGTTCGTCGCGGGCACGACCTTCAGCACCACACCGGGCGCGATCCGCTTCCCCCGAAGCACCTCGGCCGCCGCGTGCAGGTCCTCCAGGCGGCCGTTGGTGCACGAGCCGATGAAGACGGAGTCGACCGGCCGGCCGGCCGCCTCATCGAGCGCGACCCCGGCATGCGGCTTTCCGGGGCGCGAGACGAGG
>CAZCER010000407.1:0-2644 GCA_964497385.1 uncultured Armatimonadia bacterium
GATCCGCGAGTTCAGCTCCGTTCTCTGCTCCGGCTCCATCACGAAGCCGTCGGCGCTCCGACCTTCACGCGCCTCCGGAAAGGCGCGAAAAAAGGCCTGCCCCCACAGATGTCCGCCCTCATCGTGGTGGCAGACGATCCCGGTGAAGCGCTTGCGCCTCAACCACGTGATCAGCCGGTCCCACTCCGCCTCGTCCCAGAGGCGTGAGCAATACCTCCATGGGCCCGCCCAGTAGGCGTTCGTGGTGAACAGGCGCTCCTTGAGCGCGGGCCGGCGACGCAGCCGAACCGCGCCCGGCCGCCAGTCCGCGAGAGGCGGGATGACGTCGCCCTCCAAGAAGAACCCGAATCCGAAAACCTCCTCCAGCGCGCCGTAGACCGCCTGCCCGGCCGCCCGCGGCGATCCGCCCGCGATCACCAGCAGCGGCGGGTTATGCTCTGGAAGCGAGACCACCACCGTCTCCTCGGGGTCCCAGTTCTCCCAGCCGCGCAGCTCCGCGTGGTCGACTTCTCGCAGGAACGGCGACTCCCGAGGACAACCCACCACCAGGGCCGGGCCTTGTCGTTCGTCCGGGCGGTCGTAGCGGACGGCGGGCTGCTGCCCGGTCGCCCGGGCGAGCAAAGCGGCGAGGTCGCTGTAAACAAGATCTTCCGTCAGGTCGGTCCGATCCGGTCGCAGTATCTGCATGCGTGACTTCTGCCCCCTGGGCGCAATGAGCGGTCCCGGACGCCGTCCTCGTCCGGTTGAGTCTCGATTCTTCAGGGCGACAGGCGCCGGGCGCCAAGATTCCGCCGCCGGACCGTAATGGCTCCGGCCCGCGCAGGCACCTACTCCTGCCGCCCAGGGCGTGGCCAACGGCGCGCGGCGCCGTGCTATAATGCGGACTCATGCCCTCATGCGGTATTCGGCGAGACCCTTCGCCGGCCTCTCTGGCCGGCGGTTGTTCTCATGCGGAGGTGATGGTCGTGGGGCAGCAGGACGTGGCCGAGGTGAGCCCCGCCGCGGCATCGCCAGGTGATTCGGCTCCGCTGGCGGACACAACAGCGGGAACCGGCGCGACGCCGGTCGTGCAGTGCATTGGCCTCACCAAGCGGTACCTCCTGGCGCTCGGGAGCGAGGTGCATGCGCTGACAGGCCTCGACCTCTCGGTGAACCAGGGCGAGACGTTTGCGATCGTGGGCCCGAACGGGAGCGGCAAGACAACAACGCTCAAGCTCCTGCTGGGCCTGATCTTCCCGAGCGAGGGCGAGGCCTATCTCCTCGGCGAATCCCCGCGGAGCCGGCGTGCGAAGCGCCGCATCGGGTTCGTGCCCGAGGGGCCTTTCTTCTACCAGCACATGACCGGCGAGGAAGTCGTGCGCTTCTACGGCCGCCTCTGCGGGCTGCGCGGCGCCGATCTCCGCGACCGCACCAACGAACTCCTGCAGCTCGTCGGGATGTCGAAGCGCCGCGACGTCGTCATGTCCCACTGCTCCAAGGGCATGGTCCAGCGCGTCGGGCTCGCTTCGGCTCTCGTCAACGACCCGGACCTCGTCCTCATGGATGAGCCCACCTCCGGACTTGACCCCATCGGCGCGCATGAGATCAAGAACCTCATCGTTCGCCTGCGCGAGCGCGGAAAGACCGTGCTCCTCTGCAGTCACCTTCTGGAGCAGGTCGAGGAAGTCTGCGACCGCATCGCGATCCTCCACCGCGGCCGCAAGCTCGCCGACGGCCGCATCGAGGACATCCTGCAGGTCTCGGACCAAGGCGAACTCGTCGCCGCGGACCTCTCCGAGGAGTCGATCGCCAAGCTCACGGCTCTCTCCGATGACGTGGCGCGTCGCGGCGGTGAGGCCACCTTCCTCCTCAAGTCCGGCGCCGACGTTTTCGGAGCGGTCGACATCGTCCGCCAAGGCGGAGGTCGCCTCTTGCGGGTGGAGCATGTCCGCGAGTCGCTCGAAGAAGCGTTCATCCGCGCCGTCACCGAGTCCTCGACCGGCGCGGGTCCGCTGTCCACCGACGCGGCGGACTCGGCGGAGCCCCCCGCGGAGGGCCCGGCTCCGGAGGATCGGGAAGAGGGTGAGTCGGCGTGAAAGAGATCTTGACCCTCGGCTTCGCGACGTTCGGGGAGGCCATCCGGCGAAGGATTCTGGTCGTCTTCCTTCTCTTCGCGATTCTCAGCATCGTCGGTTCTCAGGTCTTCAAGACCTTCTCCCCCGGCGAGGAAGACAAGTTCGTCATCGATCTGGGGCTCAACGCGATCCGCTGGTTCTCGCTTCTGATCGCCGTCCTTCTCGGCGCCGTGATGATCCCGCAGGAGATCGAGCGCAAGACTCTGCACACCGTGCTGGCCAAGCCGGTCGGCCGCGGTCAGTTCATCCTAGGCAAGTTCTTCGGAACGGTGCTCGCCGTGCTCTTCAACGCGAGCATGATGGCCCTGGCGTTCTTCGTGGTCTATGTGATCCAGCAGAAGGGACAGGACCTCGATCCGAACCTGTTGCTGCAGCTCGTGCTGACCTTCACCGAGCTGATCCTCTTCTGCGCCATCGTGGTCTTCCTCTCGAGCTTCGCGAGCACCGTCTTCGTGCTCGTCGTCTCGTTCTGCGTCATAGTCATCGGGAGCACCGCCAACTTCTGGAAGTCGATCCCGACCGAGAACATG
>CAZCER010000407.1:2654-5267 GCA_964497385.1 uncultured Armatimonadia bacterium
CAGCCAACTCGTCTTCCTCGCGATCCACGCTCTGGCTCCGAACTTCGAGCTGTTTGACCTCTCCCGCGCCATCCTGACGAACGCGAGCGTGCCGCTTGAGCTGATCTACTACCCGCTCACCTACGCCACCATCTACTCGTCCATCGTGCTTCTCCTCGGCTTCATCATCTTCAACGAGCGGCAGTTCTAGGCTGAGGGAAGGAGCGAAGCGAAGCATGAGACGACCCATCAAGCGACCGATCCGAATTCTGGCCAGCTTCATCCTCGGCCTCGCTCTCTTGGCCGCTCTCTACCCCACGGGACGTTGGGGCGACCAGATCCAGTACTGGCGCGTCGAGCAGGGAATGGCCCAGGAGCCTGTCGTCGAGTCCATCAAGGACCTCCCGATCGAGGAACTCACCGGCATCGTCATGGCCGCCCTCTTCGCCGGGTTTCGCTCTCAGGCCGCCAACTTCTGCTGGTGGAAGTCCCAGCAGTATTGGGAAGAGGAGGGGCACTGGCCCCGCGTCCTCCCGATGATGAAGGCCGCCTGCGCGCTCGACCCCTACTTCCCTGAGTTCTGGGAAGTCACCGGATGGCACGAGGCCTACAATCTCGCCGCCGAGTACGAGACCATGAACCTCCCCATTGACCGTTACGTCAACATGGGGCTCGCCACGCTCCGCAGCGGACTCGAGTACAATCCCCACGCCGTCCAGCTCTACGAGCAGCTCGGCTGGACCCACCGCGACAAGTATGGCAACGTGGAAGAAGCGGCGATGTACGCCCGTCAGGCGGCGCTGGTCTATCACGTTCGGGCCGGCATCACCAAGCAGACCGCCATCATCCAGCCGCGCTTCCTCGCCCATCAGTATGAACACCTCGCCGAGCCGGAGAAGGCGCTCCGAACCTACCAGCAGATGATGCTCGACTACCCCGCCGACAACGTCTGCATCGGCGCCACCCTCACCATTCGCGACCGCTATCTTCAGGCTTACCGAGCCATGAAGGCCGGCGATCTTGTCCGCGCCGAGATTCTCGTCCGGGAGCACCTCAGCGACGACCCCTCCGACACCATCGCCCTCCACACGCTCGCCACGATCCGCGAGCGCATGAACGACCCTTGGGGCGCCATGGCGGCCTGGGAGGCCGCCGCCATGGTCTGGTCCGACGCGTACGCCCAGCGCCGGTACATGGAGTTCCTCGAGAAGACCGGCCGCAAGGAGTACCAACTGGGCCAGGTCTCGATGGAGAACATCTTCATCTCCAACAAGATCGCCGACTACGTCTGGCAGCCGCTTGAGACTCAGAGCGGCGAAGTCATGCGCGGCGGCATGGGCGTTCGCCTCTCCATCCGACCCGGCGGAGACGATCCCTCGCCGCTGCCGCCCGACTACTCCATGGTGAAGCCCGGAGACGTGATCGTCGCCGAACCCTCGGCCGCTCTGCCTTCCGTCGGCGTCGACCCCAACCACCTCGCGACCGTCTTCTATCTGCACGGCCAGGAGATGGGCCGGGACAACGAAGCCCCCTACACGCTCACCATCACTCCCGAGATGCTCGCCCAATCGCCCGCCGCCATCTCCGGAGACCTCTCGCGCTACGTCAAAGTCGAGATGTTCGTCCGCGGCGAGTTCGTCCCGCGCTTCGACCTGCGCGCCGTCAAGTTCTCGGGACCGGACGGCACTGTGCCACAGCCGGGCGCGCCGCCGAAAGGCTCCTCTCCCGGAGGCCCGGGGGGCGCTCCCCAGTCGGTCCCGGCAGGCGCGACGGCTATGCCGGGCGGAACCCCGCCGCCCGCCCAAGCCGGACACGAAGGGCATGCGCACTGATCGCGCGTCGAAGGGTTGCCCGAACCGCGGTGGACGACATGACCCGGAAGACCCGCGACCAGACGACCGAACCGAACCAAGGGCCCGACGTCGGAGCGCGGCGTTGGGCCCTTGCGCTTATCTTGGGCGTCCACCTCGCCGCCGGAGCCCTCTACATCCGGCTGCAGCCCTGGAACGGCGGCCTCGACGAAGTGCAGCACCAGCGCTACGTCATGGTCCTCGCCACCGAGCACAAGCTCCCCTATCTCTACAAGGAGGCGGGCCGCTGGGTCCGCTACCGCGAGGCCCACGCCATGCACCCGCCCGCGTATCATCTGCTTCTGACCCCCGTCTACCTGGCGACTCGGGGGTCGACGCCCGTCATGCGCGCGGCCTTGCGCTCTTGCTCGCTCCTCATCGGAGCCCTCGCGCTGGCGGTGGCTTTCCGTTTGCTGCTTCGCCTCTTTCGATCCGACCTCGCCTTAGCCACTGCCGCCTCGCTGCTGGTCGCCCTCACCCCGCACTACCTGCTCATCAGCGCGGTGGTGAACAATGACATCCTTTCGGTCCTCCTCTTCTTGCTGCTCCTGGATCTCGCGACCGCGCGCGACCGGCCCGACGCTTTCTCCTGGCGGCGCACCGCGCTCCTCGGGCTCGTCGGCGGCCTCTGCGCCCTCACTAAAGGCACGGTCGAGGTCGCCGCGCTCGCGGCCGGCGTCTGCCTCATCCTCTCGGGCGCCCGGCCGCTCGGGCGGGGCCACGCGCTCGGGCGCGCGGCCCTCTTCGCCGCGATCCTCATCGTCATGGCCCTTCCTTGGCATCT
>CAZCER010000408.1:0-5257 GCA_964497385.1 uncultured Armatimonadia bacterium
GCGGAAGGAAGATGCACGCCAGGAAGCCGACCTGCCACTTCATGGCGAAGAGCACGATCGCGTAGACGACCAGCACCACGCTGTCGACGACGAACTGGGACAGAGCCCCCGTCGAGATGTGCCGGATGCCCTCGACGTCCCAGAGCACGCGGCTCATGATCCCACCGGTCTGGACGCCCTCGTAGTAGCGGAGCGAGAGCCGCTGAATGTGCCGGTAGAGGCGGTGGCGGATGTCGAAGACCAGGCGCTCGCCGATGCGCATCGTGAGGATCTGGCGCGCGTAGCTGAGCACCGTGTCCAGGAGTTCGGTGCCGAACCGGAGGAGGAGCAGCCCGACGCCCAGGCTGAAGGCCTTGTTGATGTAGTCCAGGTCTCCCAATTCGTTGCCCTGCGCCACCAACGGCGGCAGCTTGTCGATGAGCCACTGGGTGGAGAGCATCATAGGGATGCCGGTGACCGAGAACACTCCGGAGAACAGGATCAGCCCGATGAACCGCCACTTCTGCGGTCGCAGGAAACCCAGGAATCGGATGAAGTTGGAGCGGCTCTTCATGGGACTCGGGCGGAACGGCCCTGGATACCCTTCTCTCCGGGAAGGAGTCTAGCGCGGTCAATGTGCAGAATGCGTATTGTAGCATCGGCGGCCCGGCTGTAAAGCGGCCGGCGCGGCAAGGGCGGCGGCGATCAGGACGATCCGGGCGGCTTTCACCATCATCGAACGTTCCTCTCCGGACGCGCGTACCTGTGTTCGCGTGTGGGGAGGTGACTCCTGCGACGACGGCCCCGGTCGGTGACGGTCAGTTGGCGAGATAGTAGCCGGCGACGTACCAGCGCCCGTCGCTCCGTGTGAGGAAGAGCTTCCGGCCGGATCCGCCAAGGACGGTCACTTGCTCGAAGCGACCGTCTTCACCCGCGTAGGGCGTGTGGTTCGCTTGCTCCACCCCGGACGGGCCGGCGTTGTGGACGATGCGGGCGAGGGCGGCGTCGCGCTCGTCCTCATACTGCTCGCGTATCAGCTTCCCGTTCGAATCGACCTTCTCGAGCACCGGGAGACAGAGATCGTCAAGCCAACCGATGTCCCCCACCTCGAGCGTGCGCAGCAAGTCGGTCCGGAACGCCTCCAGGCTGCGATAGACCGCCTGAGGCAATCCCGAGGAGTAGGTGAGCAGCGCCGCGGGGCGCGCGAGCAACGGGCGCGGCGACTGGCCGCCCTCGATCGGAACGGTGAACGTGCGCGGCGCTTGCGGCTGGCCGCGACTGAACGCGATCTCTCGCCCGTCCGGAGTGAATCCGTTGAGGGTCGTCCCGCCCTCGTCGAACGGGATGGGGTCCGCCTCGAGCACCACGCGGTCGTCGTCGGGGGCGCGAACGTCGACGACGTGGATCTCCTCGAGCATCCGGTCCTCCCCGCGCCACTGGAGGATGTACGCGATGCGGCCGCCGTCCGGCGACCAGATTGGTCTCCGGATCGAACCCTCCTCCGACTGAACGAGGGGCGACTGGGCGAGGCCGTTTCCGTCCGCCACGTAGAGGATGCTGAGGCCCGACGCGGGATCGCGAAGGGTGTAGGCGAACCGGCTTCCGTCAGCCGACCACGAAGCCTGACCGGCGTGGGGGATGTAGGTCTCTTCCGAGGCGAGATACGCGAGATCCGGGGTGAGCGGAAGCAGCGCCAGCTCCGAGTACGGCGCGATCGGCCCGCCCGGGGCGGAGACGTGGGTCTCGAGGGCGATCGTGGGGCGCGTCGGGTGCCATGCGTCGATGGATGCGAACCGGTTCTCGGCGAGGGTCCGGGGCGTCAGCACGTCGCTCGCGATCTCCGGCGTGTACGGGAGCGGCTCCTCGCCTCCTCCCGGCCGCTCGTCCGGGGCGGTCAGAACCAGAGGCGCGAGCTGCAATAGGGAACTCTGATCCCCGTGGGCGATGTACAGGATGTGGTGGCCGTCCGGCGACCAGTAGGGCGACTCGCACACCCAGCGGTCGGTCATGCCCGCGGTCGCCGCCGCCCCGCCAACGTCCGTGACCTGCCACACGCGCGACCAACTCACATCGGCCACCCAGATCTCGCCCATCCGAGCGAACGCCAGGTAGCGCCCGTTCGGCGACCACGCGAGCCGTTCCCAGGCGAGCCCCTCGCCGACCTGAGCCACCGGCTTCGCGGAGCCCCCGTTCCAGCCCTCGACGATGATCGCCCCGTCCTGCACGTAAGCGCGCTTGCACCGCGGGTCAAGCCGCGCGTCGAGCGCGAGCGCGTCGCCCTGACGGACCTCCAGAACGCGGGTGAAGCTGTCGTATCCCGGGTAGGTGAGCGTGACGCGGTAGCGGTGGGTGGCCTCCTCGATGGCGCTGTGGATCGATACGGTTTCGGGGCCCTCCGCGGAGGTGACGCCCTTCAGGTGCATCCCCGTCCCGCCGCCCTCATGGCCGATGTAGATGCGCGCGCCGGGCGGGTCCGAGGTGACCGCGATGGTCGCCTCGGGGACCGGGTCCCGCGGCTTCTCCTCGTCCTGCTGGCAGAGCGCCTGGGCGGCGACCAGGGCGATTAGGACGGTGGCGGCGAACGGGTGCTTGCTCACGAGTGCTACTCCTCGATGCTCAGTCCGGCCATCTCGTCGGCGGAGGGCCGCACCGGCTCGCGAACCTCGCCGGGAATCGGTCCAACCGGCTCCGCGATCGGCAGCGACCAGGCGGGAAGACCCGAGTTGAACAGCAGCGTCTCGGGCCCCGCCGGCGAGCGAAGGTCCACGGTGTACGTGCGGTGGTTCGGCGTCTGGCCCGAGCGGTAGGCCAAGCGAGTGGAATAGGGCGCCACGCCCAGGGGCGCGAGATCGGACGAAAACGGATGCACGCGCCCGTCGACGACGAGGTACGGCTCGCCGCCCGACCCGGGAGCGCGCAAGAGCCAGATCTCATCCCAGCGCGAACGTCGCGTCACCTCGCGGTGGATCGTGCAGAAAAGGCCCGTTCCATCCGGAGTCCAGACAAGATCCGACATGCCCGCCTTGCCGGACTCGGTGACCTGAGCCAGCTCCGCCAGACCCGCGTCGCCGATGTAGATCTCGCCATCCATCGCGACCGCGACCGACGCGCCGTCCGGCGACCAAGCCGCCTCGGTCGCGTGCGGAACGAGTCGCGTCTCGGTCACCGCTCCGGCCGAATCGACCGCAAGGAAGCGCGCGCCCTCCGCGGTGATCGCGACCAGGGCGTCCGTCGTCGGCGATGCGGCGAAGCGCCGCACGTCGGCGCAAGCGACCGTGCAGGCGCCGCCGGGCTCGGCGGGAGCGACGAAGAGCGTCGCGGGGCCCTCGCCCGTCCCGCCCAGGAACGCGACCCAGCGCCCCGAGGCGAGCGCCCACGCGTCGGAGAGTGTGAGCGGCCGGGCCGCTCCGGTCGCCGCAGCGGCTTCGGCAGGGCCGGCCAGCCGCCCCAGCGCCTCGCCGTCGGGCGTGAATCGCCAGAGTTCGCCGGCCTGCCAGACACAGAGGCTGCGGGCGTCGGGGAACCACGCGGGGCGCTCCGCCGAGACGGGTTGCTCAAGCGACGCGACCTCGGTTGGGACCGAGCCGTCGGCGTTGGCGATGACGATCTTCGCGTCGCTGACGTACGCCATCATCCGGCGGGGCGCCAGTTCGGCGGTGACGCGCACCTCCTCGCCCTTGCTGAGCGCGACGACCGTCGTGTAGGGCTCGTATCCGGCCTTCACGAGGGTCACGCGGATCTCGCGCGGGATGGGGCCGATGTCGTAGATGGGGATCCGGGCCGGCGTGGCGCCCTTCTCCCAGGTGTCCGCGGACATCGGATGAGACATGAGGACCTTCGCCCCCGAAGGCTCGGAGACGCAGGTGATCCAGGCTCCGGGCTGCTTCTCACCCGCCGGCTCGTCCTGGGCCAGAGCGGTGCAGGGCAGACCTACGATGACCGCCAGCCACAAACCGGCGGCGAGATGTCGCTGTGACACGGGTAGCTGCCACCTCCGTCGCGCCGATTGTACTCCACGGGCGCCCGTCACGCGAATCCCGCTAGCCGTCGCTCGGCGCGGCGGGTGCGAGCGTCGCCAGGCACAGGCTGTTGCTGTCTTCGTACGCGACCCGCCTGCCGTCGTCGGACCAAGCCAGCTCGTAGGCGTACTGCGCCACCGGAAGCCGCCCCCAAGGGAAGGCGCGGCCGGTTGTAAGATCGAGGCCCCACAGTAGCGAACCCTCCGTGCTCTCGACAACCATCACGGCGGACCGTCCGTCCCGCGAGAGGACCGGCCGGACGGCGCTGCCCGCGACCTCGACCACGGTCACCGCGTCGTTGCCGATGTCGCACCGGTAGAGCGAGCGGTCCGACTGGTCGAGCGCCTGCCCGTCGCCGGTGACGTCCTTCCCGGCCGCGCCCGGCGCGTAGAGGACGGCCCCATCGACAGTGAAGAAAGGCACGCCGAAGTCCCACCCGCCCGCGCTCTTGCTCGCAAGCAGTCGACGCCGCGCGCCGCCGCGCGCGGGCAGGTAATCCACGGTCTCGAGGGCGCTCGCCTCGTCGTAGGCCACGAACGCCAGGCCGCTGCCGTCCGGAGACCAAACGGCGTTGCGCGTCGCCGCGGCGCGCCCCAACGGCTCGCCCCCGGGAACGGTGAGGACCACCAGTTCCTCCTCCTGGGTTCGGATGGCGATCATGTCGGAAGTCGGCGACCAGTGGAAGTCCACCGCGGGCAGGCTGCTGACCAGCGTGGGCGTTTCACCGGGCGCGACGGTCCAGAGCGCCTCGCCGAACTCCGCCTGCTCGGGCGAGAGAAAGGCGAGTCTCGAGCCATCGGGCGCCCACTCCATGGGGCCGAAGACGGAGCCGTGCGAACTAAGCGTCTGGGGAACCGCGCCCTCCTGGAGAGACAGATGCCAGAGAGCGGCCGAGGTGGCCTCGGGACTCTCGAGGCGTCGGAACGCGATCCCGCCTCCGTTCGGCCGCACGCGCGGGTCTTGGCCGCGCACTCGGAGGCAGCGCTCCCAGGGCGGCCCGTCGGTCGACTCGGCGCGGCTGACGTCTTCCGGGTGCTCCGGCCAGAACAGGGCCGGAGTGTCGGCCCCAAGCCACGCGAACGAGGCGGAGAGCGCCGGGCCGGTCTTGGTCTCGAGCACGAGTTCGCGCTCCGTCGACTCGAGATCCATCATGTAGACGTAGTAGTGGTGGCCGCCGCGCTCCGCGGGGATCGCGTCAAGAATGTACGTGAGCCACCGGCTGTCCGGCGAGAGAACGATGTCGTAGAGGTAGAGGATCT
>CAZCER010000409.1:0-5253 GCA_964497385.1 uncultured Armatimonadia bacterium
GTTCGGCCCGTCACCCTCGGCGGCGTCGTACGCTCGGAGGGCGTGGCGGTTGGCGTGCGTCGCGGCTCTGCTGTGCCTCCCGTCCTCGGCCTACTTCCTGGTCGGCCGAAGCCTCGCGAGCGTCACCGAGAACAACCTCAGTCGCGTTGGCGCGATGATGCCCCCGTACAGCCTCAGCCGCGACGACCTGGCCGCCGCGCGGTGGTTGCGCGAGAACGCCGAGCCCGAGGCCGGCGTCCTCTCCGGCCCGCACCTGGGGAGCTATCTGCCAGGCTTGACGGGCCGCAAGGTCTACATCGGACACTGGGCCGAGACGCTCGACTTCGAGGAGAAGCTTCGAAACGTCGCCTCCGCCTATAAGGGCGAGGCAGGGCCTCGGAGCGAGGCGGCCCTCCGGTCGTGCCGATACGTAGTCTCCGGCGAGTATGAGCGCCTTTTCGGCCCTCCCGAAGCGCTCCTAAGCGCGGGCGGGGAGGGCCTCGCGCTGTCGGAGGTCCATCGGTCTGGAGGGACGACGGTCTACCGCGTGGACGCTCGCGCGAAAGACTGAGCGCCCCCTGTCGCAGGCCCTTTTGCTCCCGTCGGCGCGATGGCGTAGAATGGCCAATCGGCCCTGGCGGAGACCGTTCGCCGCCGCGCGCCTGAGTTCAACACGCCACGAAATGGGGAGTTAGCGTTGAGCACGTCCGCACCCGAGTTTCGCATCTTCAGCGGCAGTCGCGCCACCGAACTCACCGCGAAGATCGCGCAGCACATCGGCCGTCCGGTGGGACAGGCCATCGTCGGGAACTGGAAGAACGGCGAGACCCGGGTGCAGCTTCAGGAGAACGTGCGCGGGGCGAACGTCTTCATCGTCCAGACGTTCGACGGCCAGGTGAACGATCGGCTCATGGAACTCCTCCTGATGCTTGACGCCGCGCGGCGCGCCTCGGTCGCGCAGGTCACGGCGGTGATTCCGTACTTCCCGTACGCCAAGCAGGAGCAGAAGTTCCGCGGACGCGAGCCCATCTCGGCCCGCGTGGTCGCGGACCTGATCGCCTGCGCGGGCGCGAACCGGGTTCTGACCGTCGATCTCCATCAGGGCGCCATCCAGGGCTTTTTCACGATTCCCGTCGACCATCTGCCCGCCCAGCCCGTCATGGCCACGGCGCTGCGGGAGCGCGGGCTCATGGGCAGCGACGTTGTGGTCGTCTCGCCGGACTCGGGCGGCGTCGATCGCGCGATGGGGCTGGCGTCGCTCCTGGACACGCGGATCGCGGTGGTCTTCAAGAGGCACCCGGAGGATGAGCCGGAGGAAGCGGTTGGCCTGGAGATCGAGATCGTCGGGGAGATCCAGGGGAAGAAGGCGTTGATCCTCGATGACATGATCCTCGGCGGGTCCACGCTGATCAACGCCGCCGACTCGCTGCTTGAGCAGGGCGCCTCCGAAGTCTACGCGTGCATCACGCATCCCGTGCTTTGCGGCAACGCCTGCGATCGCGTGCGGCAGTCTTCCATCCGCGAGTTGATCGTTTCGGACTCGATCCCCGCGCCGGATCCGGCGCCGAGCAATCTGAGCGTAGTGACGCTCGCGCCGATCCTGGGTGAGGCGATCGAGCGCATCCACGCGAACGCGTCGGTGAGCGAGATCATCCGGTAATCCGGCACAGCTCGAGGATGCGCGCCTCGGTGATCTCCCCGGCGCGCAGGACGCGGGGCGGTCGGGCGGTGAGCGACACCACCGTTGAGGCTCGCCCCGAGGCGGCCGCTTGGTCCGAGAGGACGAGGTCTACCTCCTCCCGGAACTCCTCGGCGATTGCCTGCGCGTCGTTCAGGGCGGCCTCGCCGCTTCGGTTCGCGCTCGTCGCGACCACCGGCTCGCCCATCGCGGCGAGAAGCGCGAGAGCCACGGGGTGGTCCGGGACGCGGATGCCGACCGTGGACTCCGACCCGAGCGCCAGCGTCTGTGGGCGGCGGGCGGGCAAGACCGCGGTGAGCGGGCCTGGCCAGAGGACAGTGAGCGCCGATTCGGCCCAAGCCGGTATGTGAGCCCAATCCCGGGCCGCTTCGAGGGAAGAGACTTGGATCGTGAATGGCGTCGATTCGGCGCGGCCCTTCGCGGCGCGGAGGCGGTCGACCGCGTCCGGTGCGAGCAGCGCGGCGCAGAGACCGTAGACCGTCTCCGTAGGCATCGCCACAAGGCGACCCGCTCTGAGCGACGCAACCGCCTTCGCGATCGCGCGCGTTCGGTCCGGCGAGCCGGGCGAGGCGTCGAGGATGGGCGCCGTCATGGCGTCCCCGCCAGTTCACACCCGCCGTAGTAGTGCTTGAGGATCTCGCTGTGCGCGTACCCGGCTTCCGCCATCCCCATCGCGCCGGCTTGGCACATGCCGGCGCCGTGGCCCCAGCCGCCCCCGAAGACCTCGTAGGCGGAGTAGGGCGGCGCGGAGCCCGCCTTGGCGATCGCGAGGAACGTGCTCGGCGCGCCCTCGCCGCCGATCGCCCCGGTTCCGAGCGCGAGCCGGATGGCGTCCCCGCGTACGGTCGCAGAGCCGGCGGAGCCGACAAAGGTGATCGAGAGCACTCGACCGCTGGGAGAGCGGGCGTCCACCCGGACATCCCGCAGGACGCCGATTCGCGTAGAGCCCTCGATCGCGACGCGGCCGGCGGACGCGTTCAGGTTGGCGGCTAGCTGCTCGGGGGTGTAGCGCTCGCGCCACCGGAACCGCGCGTGGGCCCTGCAGAAGACGTCGCGCGGCGGCTCGAGGAGAAACCTACGGGCGTCGGCCTCGCGCGCGAGCGCGCCGAGAGAGCCTTTGCCGTCGAAGACGGCGGCGAGCCCGGGAACGTCGCCGCCCCACACCTCCGGAGCGGTGCAGGTCGTCCCCCCGCAGCACGCGTGGTAGCTTGCACGGCACACCTGTCCATCGATGAGCAGGACCTGGCCGCGGGTGGCGCCGACGGCTTCGGAGACCCGCTCCGACGCCGCGCCGCCTCGGTACACTTGGTCGGAGGTGTCCGTGCGAAGGTCGTGGCCCGCGTCGGCGCGCGAGACCGCCTGCCAGATCGCGTAGCTTCTGGCGGCGACAGCCTGCGCCTTGAGGGCCTCCATGGGCGCGCCCGCGCCCATCTCGGGACCCAGAACGCCGAGCAGGTAGGTGTCGATCGGAACCAGATTGAGTATGCGCAGCCCGCCGTCGCCGTTCGGCTCCGCGCGAACGCCGCCAGGGTAGGTCGCCTCGAGGAGGACGTTCCCGGCTTTGTCGGCCGCGCGGACGCGGAGCGGGGCGGCGCCCTGCGGGAGCACGGCGTACTTCCGTCCCCTTAACGACACGGCCTGCGCCTCGCCGGCGCTCCCGACCTCCAGCCGCACGGGGGCCGCGGAGTCGCCGGAGACGCTGCAGACGACGTCGCGGGTCTCGGACGAGAGGATCGTCGAGCCGGAGGCCTCGTTTCGCACCGACACGGGCCCGTCGCACAGGACGCGCACCCGGTCGGCGTTTCCCGAGAGAAGGACGCGGAGGGGGCGTTCGCCCTGAGCGTAAGCGGCGATCCGCGCGGCCATGGGATGCGCCGATCGCGTCTCGGCCGTCGAGCCCGACGGCGCGACGGCCGAGAGAGCGATGCTCACCAGCGACAGGCACGCGGCTGTCGCGAAAGGTCGTGCTCGCACGTACGCTACCTCCGGTGTGATGCTGAGCGGGCGCTACTGGAACGGATCCTCGGTCTGAGGGCCCGCCGGCACGGGTACAACGATCGGACGGCGGAGATCGATCGTACTAGTTGGTCGGGCCGCCGTCTCGGCGTTGGGGATCCGAAGGAACGCGATGGTGGCGAGGCGGTCGGTGTCGAGGCGGCCGTTCGCCGTGTCGGGCTTCTCTTGGCTGGGTTCGAAGCCGGCCGCACGGAGGCAGATCGTGGTCCACTCGCCTGGCGCGAGCGCCTCCGCGATCTGCACCCACTCGCCGCCGGTGTCCTCGGAGAGCACCACCGCAAGCGTTGTGGCGCTCTCGCACCGTACGTCGAACTGGAGGGTGAGCCACGGTTCGTGGACGCCGAACATCCGGGGCATCAGGAACCACCCGGCGAACCCCGCTCCGTGAGAGGGACGCAAGGAGAGAAAGGGCTCCTCGGACTCGTCGCCGGGTTCGGCGGAGTACTCGCTCGACCCGGCGGGCATCCAGCCGAGGCAGGAGACCGCGAAGGAGCCCAGCGAGATCTGGCCGGCCGCGTCCTCGAGCGGCTTGCGTCGCACCGGCTCACGGAGAATCTCGACGTCATCGAGGCGCAGTTCCATGTCGGAGATCCAGTCCGCGCCTTCGCCCGCGAACATCCCGGCGTCGACCAGCCCAAGGAAAGCGATCTGGTCCGGGTCGAGGCGCCCGTTCTCGTCACTCGAGTCGTCCCGCACAAGACTCATGTCCCGCGTGTCGAGCACGATGCGCTGCCACCGATCCGCGGGGACGAAGAGCAACGCCATGTAGAAGCTGCCATCGGCCTCCGAGGCCAGCAGCCCAACGCGCGCGGGGCGGGCAGCGTGAACGGAGAAAGCGAGGCTTCCCACGGGCGTCGGGGGAGACTGCCAAAGAAGGCCGGGGGGCATCTCGCCGTCTCGCGCTCGGACCCCGGCGCAGTCAAGTCGATAGCAGGCCTCGCCGGTGCGCGCGGTCCCGTCGCGAACGATCGCGCCGGTCGCGCCGGAGGTAGGGGTGAAGCCGTCCACGCTGTCCTCAAACGTCCAGGCAAGCAAGGGCGTCTCGCCCTCGACGAGCGGGGCGACCCCCGTGTAGGGGCAGAGGTCCATTCCGGGCGGAAGCTCGACTTTGGTGAGAGCGCAGGTGTCGGCGGAAGCCGCCCCGATGAGCGCGGTCAGGGCGGCCAAGGCGGTGAGGATGGGCGCACGCATCTTCGATCACTCCTTGAGGCCCGGTCGGGCCGTGTCGAAGGGGATACGGGGCGGGACGGCGCGCGGTTTGGCCGAGCTTACTCGGAAGGGCGCTCGGGGAGCCCGGCGACCGTCGCGATGTCGGCGGCCCAGTGCTCGGGGAAGGCGACGACGAACTCGTAGCGCGCCCCGCGGGTGAGATCCACGGTGAGCGTGGGGCGCAGGCCGACGCGCGAGACGCCCGTCCCGGAGAGGCGGTGGAGGTGGGTCTCGATCGCGAGGGCCTGGTCCTGGTAGTGCAGCGGCGTGAAGATGAGGCGTTTCGCGGTGAGGGAGAGGATGCCTTGGTGCGACCGGAGGCCTGCGGTGAGAGGGTAGAGGAGTCTCTC
>CAZCER010000410.1:0-5246 GCA_964497385.1 uncultured Armatimonadia bacterium
CCGCGCGCCAGTACGGGAGGGCGTGCATGTTGAAGTCCTGCCGGTAGAGATCGATCCCTTGCTCCGTGAGCACCTGGTCGACATGGTCGGTGAGCCACTCGCGCGCCTCCGGCAGCCCCAGGTTCAGGAGCTTCTGCCCTGCGGGGTCGTCGGGGTGCGCGAGAAGCCATTCGGGATGTTGCTCGTGGAGCCACGTGCCGGGAACCACACGCTCGGGCTCAAACCAGAGCAGCGTCTTCAGGCCCAGCGCGTGGGCATGATCGCTCACAGCCCGCAGGCCGTTCGGAAAGCGCGCGGTGTCGACCTCCCACGTGCCCACGAAGGGCCACCCGTGCTCGACGGCTCCCTGGTACCAACCGGCGTCCATCCACCAGTAGTCGATCGGGATCCCGCGGGCGAGATAGGCGTCGATGAAGTCCTTCTGGTTCTGCTCGTCCGCCTCGATCATCTCGTTGAGTTCGCGGCTGCTCCCGCCGAACTGAAGCGATGGGGGAAGCTGGCCGTGCGGCCGCGGGACGTTGTAGGCCTTCATCCACTCCCGCCACACGTTCTGCGCTCGCGCCGCGTCGCCGTTGTAGAACTGCAGCACGATGCGCGGCGTGCGAATGGACTCTCCGGGCCTCAGGCGCAGGTGTGTGAGTTCCTGCCCGGCGCGGACCCGTAGGCCCGTCTCGGCGTCGCGCGTGAACTCGGCCGCCCACTGCCCCGGCCAGCCCACGCCGACGACAGCCGAACAGGTCGGGGACTGGATGTTGTAGTAGGGCCACTCGCCGCCCGTGGCCCGCCCGCCGAAGGGCGCGTAGCGGGCGGCTGTTCCGGGGCGCATCTCGACGGCCTCCTGCGAGAGGCTCCCTACGCCGAGAGCTTCACCTCGGTAGTGATGGAGCACGAACTCCCCGAGGCCGGCGGGGTCGCCGTGTCGGCCGAGCAGGAGGTCTAGGCCCTGGATGTCCTCGATGAGGGGCGTGTCCGCCGTGCCGGCGTTCTCGAGCCAGAGCGTCCACTCCACGGTCGGGAACTCGGTGAAGTAGACCGCCTCGCAACGAGCCACGAGCCCCGTCGCGGGGTCACTTAGGGTAACCGTGTGGGCGATGCGGCCGTCGCCGAGGTCGGTGTTCTCAGTCGTGCGCTCCCACGATGCCGACACCTCGGCGAACGGCTTCCCGTCGCAGAGGAACGAGAACGGCGCACCCCCGGCGAAAGGCGGACCATCCTGCCCCTCGACGATCGGCATGTCGCCCACGAGGAGTTCACGGCCATCGGCTAGCGTGCCGCGCGCGGCCGCCCTGATCGCCTGGTCGCACGCGATGCCGCCGCCCGTGTCGCCGGCGGCGAGGGTGAACTCCGTAGCGCCGCCGAGATCCACTTCGACCGCGCGGCCAGCGTTCCCCTCGCGCATCACAGGGGAGGTGAAGAGGCTCTGGCCCCCGACCTCGACGCGGAAGACCACGCTGCCCTGCCCGCCGCGTGTCATGTGGTTCGAGTCCACACCGGTGATGGCGCTGAAGGTCGCGCCTGGTCCGGGGAGGCGGACCAGGACGCGGCTGTTCGCGTGCGCAAGCATGCCGCGGTAGTAGGTGCGTCCTCCGATGTGAAAGCAGTCGTCCACGAACGCGTTCTGGAGCACCCAGTCGTAGCACTCCTCGACCACGAGTTCGCCCTCAGAGGCGCGCGCGGGGATGGCGAACTCCGGGAAGCTCGCGGCCATCCAGCGGTCACGTTCCGCCAACTCCGAAGCCGATGGCCGCGCCGCAAGAGACGCGGACGCCGTCACCAGTAGTGCCGCGAGGGCCAACAAGTGCGTGTGCTCCATCGATTGTCAGTCTCCTCGATGCCCCCGTGTCGCGCGAGGGCTGGGTAGTCGGGAGTTCGGTTGCCGGGGGCGCCGGGCCTTCCGCGCAAGCGTGTTCGGCGGTGAGAAGGAACCGGAGCGCTTCACGGGGCACACTGGATGAGAGAACCCCGGCGCTCAGCGCCCGGTCTGAAGGGACCACCGCCATGCACGTTCGGCTCCCCGTGATCGCCCCGTTCGCGCTCATCCTCAGCGTCGCCGCGTCGGCCCAAACGCGGGACGCTACGCCCTACTTCGAGGCCCCGGCCGGATCACTCTATGCCAGTCGGAACCCATCGGGCGTGACCGTGCTTCCGAGCGGAAGACTCCTCGCGCCGCGCGGGGTGAACGTCGTTGTCGCTCCGCACCCCTACGGGCTCGCCCTCAGCCCCAACGGGTCGCTTCTCGTCACCTCCAACAGCGGGACCGGGCCCTTCTCGCTCTCGCTCCTCAGGGGCCTCGCCTCCGGCACGCCCGAGGTGAAGCGGATCCCGCCCGAGGGCGCGCCCGATGACGGAGAGACCATCGAGGGCGTGTTCATGGGAGTCGCGGTCGCTCCGGACAACCGCACGATCTACGCGAGCGGCGGGAACGACGGCACGGTCCTGGTGCTCGACGCCGAGACCGGCGAGAAGGTCGCCACGATCGACGCCGACTGCGAGGTCAGCGGCCGCGCCTATGAAGACAGCTTCACCGGCGACCTCGCCCTCACGGCGGACGGCTCGCGGCTCTATGTGGCCGACAACGCCAACTTCCGCGTCGTCGTCATCGACGCTCCGAACCGGCAGGTCATCGCCTCCGTGCCCGTGGGGCGCTACCCGTACGCGGTCGCGCTCTCACCTGACGAGCGCACGGTCTATGTCGCGAACATCGGGATGTTCGAGTACAGCGCGATCGTTCCGGGCGACGCGGCCCCGGCCGGCGACCCGCGCGGCGTCAGCTTCCCGCCCTTCGGCTTCCCCTCCCAGGAGGCGCGTGACGGCGTGACGGTCGAGGGCTACGACGTTCCCGGTCTCGGTGACCCGAACGTCCCCGAGTCGTTCTCCGTCTGGGCCATCGACGTGGCCGGGCCGGAGCCCACCGTCATCGCCAAGGTCAAGACCGGCACTCTCGTCGGCGAGCAGGGAGACCGGTACGACTCCGTCGGCGGCAGCAGCCCAACCGCGCTCGTGGTCTCCGACCGGTACGTCTTCGTCAGCAATGGCGCGAACGACAACATCCAGGCGATCGACCGGCGCGACCACTCGATCGCGTTCACCATCGACCTCTGCCCCTCCGAACTCGTGCGCGGCCTCAAGGGCGTCATGCCGTTCGGGCTCGCCCTCTCCCCCGACGGGCGGCGCCTCTACGTCGCGGAGTCCGGGCTCAACGCCGTCGGTGTCGTGGATGTGACCGACCGCCGCCTCATCGGCCACATCCCTGTCGGCTGGTTCCCAAGCCGGCTCGCTCTCTCACAGGACGGTCGGCGGCTCTATGCCGCGAACGCGAAGGGCTTCGGCGCGGGCCCGAACGCGGGGCCTCTCCATGAGCCCGGCCCGTGGGGCACCGGTGTGGGCAGCCTGATGCGCGGCTCGGTCACGATGATGGACGTGCCGGCCGACCATGAACTCCCCGAACTCAGCCAGGCCGTGTTCGCGTACAACGGCCTCGTCGACCGCACTCCACTGCTCGCCGAGAGGCCGGGGTCCGCCGTTCCGAGGGGCGTAGCCGCGCCCTCGCCCCAGATCAAGTACGTGGTGTTCATCACGAAGGAGAACCGCACATACGACGAGGTGTTCGGCAACCTCCCCGGCGGCCGTGGCGAGCCCTCCCTCGCGCGCTGGGGCGCCGACGCGACCGTGGACGAACACGAGCACGTGAACGTCATGCCCAACCACCGGGCTCTGGCCGAGACCTGGGCGGTCTCCGACAACTTCTACATGAACTCCGACCACTCCGCGGACGGCCATCGCTGGCTTGTCGGGGTGCCGCCGAACGTGTGGGTGGAGACCAATGTCTCGGCGTCGTACGGGGGCAAGCGCAGTTTCGACCTCCGCACCACCGCCCCGGGCAGACTCGCGATCTTCGGCGCGAACTCCGCCCTCGCCCCGGAGGACTACCTCGAGGACGGTTCGCTCTGGGAGCACCTCTTCCGGCACGGCGTCGAGTTCCGCAACTACGGCGAGGGCTTCGAGTTCGCGGGCATCTCCGAAGACGGCGGCCTCATGCCCACCGGCGCCCGCGAGTCCGTGAATATCCCCATGCCGCAGGTGCTCTTCGAGCGCACCTCAAGGGAGTTCCCGACCTACAACATGAACATCCCCGACCAGTACCGGGCCGACCAGTTCGTCAAGGAGTTCAACGAGCGCTTCGCCGACGACCCGGCCGCCATGCCCCGCTACCTCTACATCTACCTGCCGAATGACCACGGGGCGGGCGCACGGCCGGACAGCGGCTACCCGTACCTGGCGTCGTACATGGCCGACAACGATCTCGCGGTGGGACGCGTCGTCGACGCGCTCTCGCACAGCCGCTACTGGCCCGAGATGGCGATCTTCATCACCGAGGACGACTCGCAATCCGGCGTGGACACCGTGGATGCTCACCGGAGCATCCTGCTTGTGGCGAGCCCCTGGGCGCGCCGGGGCTATGTGTCGCACCGGCACTGCGACCTCTCGAGCATCACCAAGACCGTGTTCGCGATCTACGGCCTGCCGCCGCTCAACCTCTTCGACGCGCTCGCGAGCGACCTCTCGGACTGCTTCACCCTCACGCCCGACTTCACGCCCTATGACTGCAGGCCGGTCGATCCGCGCATCTTCGACCCCGAGAAGGCGAAGGACCCCGCCGACCCCGACTACGAACGGGCGCGGCTGCTGCCGTCCGTGCCCCTGGACGGAAGAGACGAGGCCGAACGGCAGAGACCGTCGTAACTAACCAGGGGGGCGGCGCGAAGGGACATCGCGATGCGCATCGTCTGCCTGCTGCTCGGGCTGGTGCCGGCCGCCTGCCTGGCTCAGCCGATCGTGTGGGACTTCGAGGGACCCGAACCGGGCTGGCGACCGCGAGCCGACACGGTCACCGTCGCGGTCGAACGCGGGACTGGTCCGACCGGCGACGAGACGGCTTACCTGCGGGTGCGCGGCCCTATCGAGGTCGGCTGGAACTACGCCATCTCGGATGCGCGCGCGCTCAGCGCGGGGGAGCTCTACCGCATGTCGGTGTGGCTCCGCGTGGACTCGCTCAGTGAGGGCGCTCCGGCGCCGTTCGTGAAGTGCGAGTTCGTGGCTGCCGACGGTGGCGCGGAACTCGGCCGAGCGAACACGTCCGCGTACGCTAGGAGGCGCCTCGGCGAGTGGCAGCTTCTCACATGCGAGTTCCGCGCGCCTGAAGCCGTAGTCTCCTGCTGGCTCGCGCTCGAGAAAGGCGCGACCGG
>CAZCER010000411.1:0-5229 GCA_964497385.1 uncultured Armatimonadia bacterium
GGCGAGTGACGCGCGGTCCACATGCCTCTTTCCAGAAGGGATGTCTCGCCATGGCCCTTGAAAGACGCGGCATCGTACTGACGCCGGGGGACCTGGAGCACTCGGGCTGGCCGGACCTGCTCCACGAAGCCGGCCTGAACGTCCTTGGCCTGCACGTTCTCGACCCGAGCCCCCTGCCGCTGGTCGAGTACGCAAGTTCGGAGGCCGGCAAGGCCACTCTCGCGCGCTGCCGCGAATTGGGGCTCGACATCGAGTTCGAGACCCACGTCATGAACCACTTGCTCCCCCGTGAGCGCTTCGAGCGCGAGCCGGCGCTCTTCCGGATGGACGACGCGGGCGAACGCAACCCGGACCACAACCTCTGCCCGTCCTCCGAGCCCGCGCTCGAGATCGTGTGCGAGCGCGCCGCGGACCTGGCCAAGAGCCTCCGACCCACCACGCGCCGCTACTTCCTCTGGCCCTCGGACGGAGGCGCATGGTGCCGCTGCCCGAAGTGCCGGACGCTCAGCGATTCCGATCAGAACCTCCTCGTCGCGAACCGCCTCTTGCACGCGGTCCGCGAGGTCGACCCGGACGCAACGCTCGCCGCACTCTGCTACGCGAACACCCTGAACGTCCCGTCCGCGGTGCGGCCGGAGCCGGGCGTCTTTCTCGAGTTCGCCCCGATCGAGCGCTCCGCCGAACGGCCGCTTGCGGACCCGACCGTCGATTCGCACGCTCGGCTTGTCGAGGCCCTCGACGCGGCCCTGGGCTTCTACGGGACCGAGGGCGCTCAGGCACTCGACTACTGGCTTGACTGCTCGTGGTACTCGGGCTGGAAGCGTCCGTCGCAGGCCGTTCGGTACAGCTCAGAGGTCCTGCGGGCCGACGCGGCCTTCTACGCCTCCCGCGGCATCCGGAATGTGACGTGTTTCGGCGCTTGGCTCGATCCCGACTACTTCGCGCGCTTTGGCGTGCCGCCCGTCGTGGACTACGGCAGGGCGCTCGCGGAGGTTGAGTAGGTCGGACCGCCCGGGCGGCTGGGCACGGGCGACCTGCCGGTCGCGCCCTACAGAGCAGCTATGCGGAGGCTGCAGCGGAGTTCGACGGAGTCCCCCGGCGAGAGGGTGAGCGGAGGGCCCGCGGGCGGCCTCAGGGCCATCAGGTGGTCGCCCATGCCCCCAAGCGCGTTCGGGGAGGAGAGCACCGCCTCGGCCTCGGTCCGTCGCGTGAGCGTTACGCTCCAGCCCGTCTCTTCCGAAGCAAGGCCGATCACGCCGTCGGCGGGCGGCTCCGCGCGGTAGCCGTCGCCGGGGCCCGAGCCGATGTGGACTTCCGGGCACACCAACGCGTGGAGCCCGGCTTCCTCGTGGGCCGTCAGGACGCACTGGATGGAGAAGCGGCCGTCGCCCTCCGGGCGGATCGTGATCGCGACCTCGCACCGAGCCGTCGCCCAAAGCCCTGAGAGACCCCCATCCTCCGTGGGGTCGAGGATCGCGTAGATCGGCAGCGGGCAGGGGTCGTCCCCGAACTGCAGTCCCGCGAGAGACGGGAGAACGCCGAGCCGTGTCTCGCCGTCGTCCGAGAGACCGACGATCTCCGCAACGCCGTGCCCCGCCGCCATGTGGACGAAGCGGAGGACGGCGCTTCCGGATCGGATCTCGTGGTCGACACGGGTGTCGCGAGCCAGCACCGGCAGCACCGCGCGCGCTTCCGCGAGTTCGTCCTCCGAATCCGCCACCGATCCTCGGAGCGGCGCGAAGCCCACCCTCCCGGGCGTGACGGGGCTGAGTAGTTCGCGTTCCTCGCCGGGCCCAAGGCGTCCAATCACGAAGACGTCCGGATCCGCCTCGAACCCGGAGCGCACTTCGATGTCGTCCACCGGTTCGTCGCCCGCGTTCCGGATGACGCAGCGGACCACGGTCTCCTCGTCCACGACGGCGACCGCGTCGCGGGCTCCAAACGCGACGATCCGCACCTCGGCTTCCGCATGGCGCGCGGCCGCGACGGAAGCTGCACAGAAAACCAGAACAGCGAGGCGAGACACACCGCGCGCTCCTCTCCTGAGTCGGGCGCGCGGTTAGTTCCCCCGGCTGTGCGTCGGTCCCTTGGCGCGGAGGAACGCCGTGCGCGCGCCGCGAAGCCACAGTCAGGGAAGAAGGTCATGCCGATCACCTCACAGCGCGAGGAATACGTGGAGTTCACCATCGGCGGCGCCGCCCTGCGCGGCGTTGTGCACCGCCCCGAGCGCGTCGCGGCCTCGCCCGTACTGCTCTTCTCCGGTTGGGGCGGAACACGCTACGGCCCGAACGGGATCCTGGTCGAGGCCGCCCGCCGGCTTGCCGAGGAGGGGCGCCCCGCGGTCCGTTTCGACTTCCGCGGGCGGGGCGACTCCGACGGAGCCGTAGGCGCCCACGACCTTGCCTGTCACATCGAAGACGCCCAAGCCATCGCCGAGTGGACTCGCGCGAACGTGGACGAACGCGACCCCGTGCTTCTCGGGATCTGCTCCGGAGGCGAGGTCGTCGTCGGGGCCCTCTTCGCCGGGGTGAACGCCTCGGCGGCGTGTCTTTGGTCGGCGCCGGTCTTCGCGGCCGAAGGAACAGCCGAACGCAAAGCGCGGAAGCGAGCGGGCTACCTCAAGGCCTACGGCGCGAAGCTCTTCCGTCCCGAGACTTGGCGGAAGCTGCTCGCGGGAGAGGTCCGCTTCGACATCATCGGTCGCGTCCTACGCGGCGCGGGCACGCACGACAAAGCGGCGGACGAGCCCGAGGAACTCAGCGCGGAAGCCGCCTTCACCGCGCGTTGCGGCGGCGCGCTGCTGGTCTACGGGAGCGCGGACCCCATCGCGGAGGAAGCGCTTCCCGCCTACACCGCCCTGTTCGATCGGGTGGGATGCGGCTCGACGCGGTACACCATCGAGGGCGCGAACCATGGCTTCTACGCTCTCCCCTGGAAGCGCGAAGTGATCGAGGTGACGCGCTCATGGCTGGCCGAGCGGGCCGCACCGTCCTCTACGTAAGCCACGTCGCCGAGATGGGCGGGGCCGAGCACTCGCTCGCCGTCCTCGTAGCGAATCTCGACCCTTCGCGCTATACGCCCCATGTCGCTCTTCCGGACGGGGACGGGCCTCTCGCGCGCATGGCGTCCGACTCCGGCGCCGAGGTCCACGGCGTTCCGGAGTTGCGGCTGCTCAGACGGCGTGATCCGCTCTCCGTCTTTCATCTGGCCCAAGGCCGCTCCGCGCTCCGGCGGCTGGCGCGATCGCTCCGTCCGGACCTCGTCCACGCGAACTCCGACCAGGCGATGCTCTATGCGGCCGCGCTCCACGGCCGGGGCCCATGGCGCACGGTGTGGCACATCCGAGACATGCGCGCGCCCGGGCTCATCCGGCGGCATCTCCTGCGGCGCTCCGACCTGCGCATCGCGGTCAGTCGAGCGGCCGCCGCGCGCTGTCGGCTCGCCCTCGGCGAACGCGACCGGGTCATCCCTAACGGGATCGACCTCTCGCGCTTCCACCCGCGCCGCTCTCGCGGCGAGGCGCGCGACGCGCTCGGGATCGCCCGCGACGCCCGGGTCCTGCTCAGCATCGGCCAATCCGTGGCGTGGAAACGCCACCGCGATCTGGCGCTCCTGAACGCTCCGGACTGCGTGAAGCTCCTCGTCGCCTATCGGCCGCCCGGAACGCGCTTCGGCGCCTGCGCGCTCAAGCCGCTTGGGGAGGGCGTCGTTACGCTCCCTTACCAGACCGACATCGAACGCGTCTACGCCGCGGCCGATGTGTACGTGCATACGGCGTTGGGAGAGGCTTTCGGTCGCACGGTCGTCGAGGCTCTGGCCTGCGGTCTCCCGGTGGTCGCGTACCGGGACGGCGGGCCAGCGGAGATTGTCGAGGATGGGGTCTCCGGCGTCCTGGTCGAGCCCGCCGACGCGTCCGCCTTGGGCGCGGCGGCCCGACGCCTGCTCGACGACGCCGGTCTTCGGGCCGCCATGTCCCGGGCCGCGGCGGCGCGGGGCGCGCGGTTCGGGGCCGAACCGCACGCGCGGGCCGTCATGGACGCCTATGACGCGCTGCTCCATCCGCGCGGGGCGCGCCCGCCGGACGGGAGCCCGCCGTGCGCATAGCCATCGACGCCACCGTGCTTCACGGACGCTTCTCAGGAGTGGAGAACGCCGTTCGCGGTCTCCTGCTTGGGCTCGCCGAGGTGGATCGTCGCCACGAGTACCTCCTTTACTGCGGCAAAGACGCGCCTCTCGCCGACGCCCTGCCCCCCAACTTCGTCTGGCGCCCGCAGCGGTTCGCGGCCTCGAACAAGCGGGCGCGGATCTTGTTTCAGCAGGTCGACCTCGCCCGAGCCGCCCGGCGCGACGGAGCGGCTTTGCTTCACGGCCCGGCGTACGTCACCCCGATGCGGCCCCGGACGCCAGCCGTCGCGTCCGTGTACGACCTCATGGTGTTCGTCCATCCGGACCTCTGCGACCGCCCCAACCGCCTTCACTACCGTTTCGTGCTGCCGCGGTGTTTGCCGCGCTGCGAGAGGGTCATCGTACCGGCCTCGGTTGTCGCGGGATCGCTTCTACGCTTCACGCGCGTCCCCGAGGCGCGGGTCGTCCGGATTCCGCTTGGCATCGATCCGGTTTTCGCCCCGGTCGAGTCTGAGGGCGAGCGCGAGTCGCTCCGCCAGGAGATGTCCCTACCGCGCGACTTCTTGCTCTTCGTCGGGAACATCGAGCCCAAGAAGGGACTTCCCGACCTCGTGCGCGCGCTGGACCTTGCCCGCGCCGCCGATGGACTCGACATCCCGTTGGTCGTGGCCGGGGCGCGCGCGTGGGGCGCGGACGCTCTGGACCGTCTGCTCGAGGAAACGCGCATGACCGATCGCGTGTTGCGAATCGGCTACACGCCCGTTGAGAGGCTTCCCGCGCTCTACAGCCTCGCGACGGCCTTCGTTTTCCCTTCCATCTACGAGGGTTTCGGACTGCCTCCCCTTGAGGCGATGGCGTGCGGATGCCCGACGCTGGTTTCCGATGGAGGGGCTCTGCCCGAGACGGTTGGCGACGCCTCTCTGGTGGTTTCTGTCGCCGATCCGGACGCTCTTGCCAGCGGGCTTGCGCGCCTGGTCACGGACAAGGAACTTCGTCAGACTCTGCGGAACCAGGGGCTCGACCGTGCGAAGAGCTTTACCTGGGCTCGCCACGCCGAGCGCGTCGTGGCCGTGTACGAGGAGATTCGCGGTGGATAGCAGCCCC
>CAZCER010000412.1:0-5219 GCA_964497385.1 uncultured Armatimonadia bacterium
AGCCGAGCCCACAGACAAGCGCGGAGCGCCTCGGTCGCGCCCGGCGAGGGACGGCCGGACTCCGCGCGAGCAGCTCCGAACCCAAAGGCGGGCTCTTCGTCCGAGTCCGTTCCGCCCAGACCGTTCGTCAGCACATCCTCGGCCGTTGCGGGGTCGGACCGCTCGGCCAGCCCCCCGGACTCGCACAGCACCTCCAGCCAGGGCGTGACGAACAGCTTCGCGCCCTCGCGGGTAAAGGCGAACGCCCAGTCCGAGGCGGGTTCGGAGCCTTCCGCGGCGGCCTTCCACGTCACCCGGACCGGTTCCATGCTCGCGAGTTCGGGGAGCGAAAGGACTTCGAGACCGTCGGCCGCGTCTCCTAGCAAGGCACGCTCGGCATCGGTGAGCGGCGTCTGAGGAACGACGTGAGAGCAGCCCAGCGTCACGCCCACGACTGGACGGCCGGTTCGCGCCAACGCGTAGGCCGCTGCGTCCGGGGCGAAGGCCGGCTCCTGGCCGGAAGCCTCGGCCCGCAGCTCCGGCGGCCCGGACTCCGCGCGCGCGGCCGCCTCCGAGTCGCCTCTTCCGCAGGCGGCGAGCCCCACAGCGCAGGCCGCCGCCATGAGCGCCAGATGCACGGTTCTCAAGGTCGCACTCCCTCTCCGGGTGTTCCCGCGTAGTATAGCGTTTGCGCCGAGAGGTCCGACGCGCGGAGCGGCGCCTTCGTCTCCCTGACCGTCCCGACGACGACCGATGCGGAAGGAGGCCTTGTTGCACCGCCGAACACTCCCCCTCTACTCAAGGAGGGTGTTCATGCTCATGCGATATGGACTACCGATCGGCCTACTGCTCGCCTGCTCATCCACCGGGGCGCCCGCGCAGACGGGGGTCCCCCGACCGGAACACCCGAGACCCGACTTCGAGCGGAACGACTGGCTCTGCCTGAACGGACCGTGGCAGTTCGAGATCGACGCCGACGCCACCGGCGAATCCCGCGGCCTGACCACCGGCAAGGACCTCTCGGGCGAGATCCTCGTGCCGTTCTGCCCCGAGAGCGCGCTGTCGGGGATAGGTCACACCGACTTCATCGAGCACGTCTGGTACCGCCGCCTGGTCGACCTCCCCGCCAGCATGACCGGCAAGCGGCTCAGGCTCCACTTCGGCGCCGTCGACTGGCACGCGCGCGTGTGGGTGAACGGCGCGTTCGTCGGCGAGCACCGGGGTGGGTACACCCCGTTCGCCTTCGAGATCACCGACCTCGTCGGCGACGGGCCCATCGAGATCGTTCTCACCGCCGATGACTACACGCGCTCGGGCAACCAGGCCACCGGTAAGCAGAGCCAGCGACTCGAGAGCCACGGTTGCGTCTACACGCGCACCACGGGCATCTGGCAGACCGTGTGGCTCGAGGCCGTCGGCGAGACCTACCTTGAGGACTTCTCGCTGGTCACCGACCCGGACACGGGGACGGTCGTTGTCCAGGGCGACGTGAACGGTCCCGGCGGGGCGACCCTGACCATCGACGTTCTCGACGGCGGTAAGACGGTCGCCTCAAAGACCGTGAAGGCGGCCGGCCGTTCGACCCTCGCGACGCTCACGATCGAGGACCCGAAACTGTGGTGGCCCGAGGATCCCTTCCTCTACGATGTGCGTTTCCGCGTCCAGCGCGAGGGCAAAGTCGTCGACGAGGTCCGGAGCTACCTCGGCGTCCGCAAGGTCCACCTTGAGGGCCACCGGTTCCTCATCAACGGGAAGCCTGTCTTCCAGCGCACCGTTCTCGATCAGGGCTTCTACCCCGACGGCATCTACACCGCGCCGACCGACGACGCCCTCCGCGGGGACATCGAACTCTCGATGGCCGCCGGCTTCAACGGCGCGCGGCTGCACCAGAAGGTCTTCGAGCCGCGCTTCCTTTACTGGGCCGACAAGCTCGGCTACCTCGTGTGGGGCGAGTTCCCCGACTGGGGCGTCAACCGCGAGGACGGCGCCGCCATCGGCCAGATGGTCACCGAATGGCATGAGGCGGTGAAGCGCGACCGCAACCACCCCGCGATCGTCGGCTGGTGCCCCCTGAACGAGGTCTGGAGCGGGTCGCTCGTCTGGCTCGCGCAGGAGATCCTCAAGGGAACCCAGCTCATCGACCCGACGCGTCCCACGCTCGACGGCTCGGGCGGAACCCACTACTGCATCGACACCGACGTCTATGACGGCCACAACTACGATCAGAACCCCGTGAGCTTCGCGGCCCATTACGAGATGTTCAAGCTGACGGGCAAGGACGCTCCGACGAACAAGCTCGACGGCTACCGCACCGTCTATCGCGGCCAACCCTACTTCGTAAGCGAGTACGGCGGGACGGCCTTCTCGCGCAAAGGCGAGGGCGCTTGGGGGTACGGAGCGGCCGTGACGGACGAAGAGGAGTTCTTCGCGCGCTACAAGGGCCTCACCGACGCGCTCCTCGACAACCCCTACATGTTCGGCTTCTGCTACACCCAGCTCACGGACGTCGAGCAGGAGCAGAACGGAGTCTACTACTACGACCGCGGCGCGAAGTACGACGTGGCGCGGCTCAAGGAGATCAACGAACGCGAGGCGGCCTACGAGCGCGACGAAGCCCTGACGCCCATCGCTTTCACCGAGCTTCTGCCCACGGCCGAGACGGAGGCCAGGACCTGGCGCTACACCACCGACGCCCCCGCCGAGAACTGGATGGCCGCGGACTTCGATGCGAGCGCCTGGTCTGAAGGCCCCGGCGGGTTCGGGGTGGAGGGGACGACCGGCGCCATCGTCGGCACGACCTGGGACACGCCGGACGTCTGGCTGCGCCAGTCCTTCGAGTACCTGCCCATGAAGTTCGACATGGCCTTCATCCGCATCCACCATGACGAGGACGCCGAGGTCTACGTGAACGGCGTGAAGGTCCTCGAGTTCAAAGGCTACGGGACCACGTACGCGCTCGCCGAGGCGACCGAAGCGCTCCGCGAGGCCCTGCAAGCCGGAGAGAACGTCCTCGCCATCCACTGCAAGCACGGCGAGGGCGGACGTTTCATCGACGCGGGACTCGTGTTCGGAAGCCGGTAGGCCGAACCAAACCGTTTGACCACGGGGCGAGGGCCGCGGAGGGCCCTCGCCCCGTCGCGATTCCGTGCGTCAGTCCAGCGGCGCGAAGACGATGTCCGCGGAGGCGATGTCGCGCCTGGGCGGAACGCCGATCCCGCCATCGTCGGCGCCGTTCATTCCTACGGAGTAGATGGTGTAGCCGGTCTCGGTAAGCCGGTACAGCAGCGGGGCTCCGCTGCACGGGTCCGTGGGGACGCTGTCCAGGTACTCCGGACAGAGAGCCTCGAGGTTCTCCGGAAGGGCGCCCTTCTCACGTCGGTAGGCCTCCACCGCCGCCGTCGCCTCCGCTCCCGCCAAGCAGCCGTAGGCGAAGAGATGGCGCTCATAGGGCTTCAGCAGCGCCGGCACGCACACGCCAATCACGGGGTCGCTGGAGCCTGCGGCGTCTCCATTCGCGCGCCGTATCACCGCGCGCGCTTCGCCGCCCCCCCAGGGATCGCGCGTGGCCAGAGCGATGCGTGCGTAGCGATCCTCTATCCACTCGATCGCTTCCGGTAGACGCTCCGTGGCGTACGCCTCCAGGTCGGGTTCTGTCCCCATGTCCACATCCGCCAGGGCCAGATCCTCGGCAAGCTCCTCCGCCGTCATCCCTCGCAGGGTGCGCACGAGCGAGCCGCCTTCCACGAGGAGCGTGTCGGCAAACGGCGGAAAGCGCACGCGAAGTTCGGCGAGACGCCTCGCGTGGCGCGCAAGATCCTCGACCGGGGCGTTGGCTTCGAGGATCAGGAACAGGTCCACGTCCTCGACGATCCTGAGGATCGCCTGGCCGACGAGAAGGTCGATCAGCGTCCCGCCGCGGGGGCAGTTGATCGCGAGGGCAAAGACATCCTCGGTTCGCCGGAAGGCGAGGGCGAAGTCTCCGTCCACACACGCGAGAACCGCCGCCAGCCGCCCGAAACGAGCCATCTCGCGGAACTGGGCGAGCCAGGGGAGGAGTGTCTCGAAGGTGCGTCCACCGGGATCGAGGTAGACCTGATCGGCGGCCTCGTGGAGCTTGTCGAGCCCGGCCTCGCCCCGTGCCACCAGAGCCCTCACCGCGGGCAGCCCGCGCGCGACCGTCTCCGCGTCGCCCCCAAGAGCGGCGTCCACCCATTCCACGAGCGCCGAGACGTCCTCGCCCATGCTTCCCGTCAGGGCGACGGCGTCCTGGTACGTGTCGAACGCGTTCGGAACCGGTGTTTCGGGAGCCCAAGGCGGAAGGGTCAGGCGCTGGTCGTCCACCCAGACGAGTTGCCCGGCGCGGGCGGGCTGCGGGGAACCGAAGGGATTGTCGTCCTGGGCGAGGACGCACGGAGCGACCAGTAGGAGCGCGCCAAACGACCAACAGCGGAGCGCCCGTCCGGGGGCGTGACGTACGGCTCTCATGGGTCCACCTCACTTGGGCGAAAGCACTCAGGGCCCGGGATCCGTCCGGGCGTTCTGTCGCTTAGAGCGCCTGCCGCCGGCCGCTGTTACGCGACTTCCAGGTCGTCGGGCTTCTCGCCGAGGATCTGCGCCAGCAGCTCGAGCAGGTCGAGCGGACCGTACGGCTTCTGGATGAACAGAGGGCGCTCGCCTTCCGGGAGGCTGGAGACGGCGTCCTGCTCGGTGAAGCCGCTGGAGAGGATCACGGGCGTCTCCGGGCGGATCCGTCGAATCTGTCGCAGCGCCTCGGCGCCGTCCATCCGCGGCATCGTCATGTCGAGGAGGACGACCGCGATGCGCTCGCGGTGCTGCAGGAACAGCTCGACCGCCTCCAGCCCATCCGCCGCCTCAAGCGCCTCCATCCCCGCTAGTTCGACCGTGGAGCGCGCCACCTCTCGGACGGTCGCCTCGTCGTCGGCGATGAGCACCAAAGCGTCGGACGTCCACGCGCGCTCGGCCTCGGCCAGCCCCGTCGACGCCGCGGCCTCAGCCTCGCCTTCTCGCTCGACGGCGGGCAGGAGCACACGGATGCGCGAGCCCAGGCCGGGCTCGCTGTACACGCGGATCGCCCCGCGGTGGCCGCGCACGATCCCGAGAACGGCCGCCATCCCCAGCCCCCTGCCGGACGGCTTGGTGCTGAAGAAGGGCTCGAAGAGCCGGTCGCGCGTGGCGCGATCCATCCCGCAGCCGGTGTCCGAGACCTCCAGACAGACGTA
>CAZCER010000413.1:0-5209 GCA_964497385.1 uncultured Armatimonadia bacterium
GGCGTCGTTGATCGCGCGGATGTCCTCACTCTTCCGAGCCGCCTTCTCGCGCGCCGTGAGGTGCGCGTGGGGGTTGGCGCCCCCCTGGCCGGCCGAGGTCGCTTCTCCGCCGTCGCCGCCAGGCCCCTCGCGGCCGCCATCGCCGGAGCCACCCTCGGAGGCGCCCGACCCCGTCGACGATCCGCCCCCGCGCCCCTGGCCGAGAACGAGCATCCAGGTGCGGCCGTCGCGCTCGACAAGCACGGTCTCCATCGTGACCTCGGTGATGCCGTATCCGAACGCCCGGCCAGGAACGCTCGTCCAGCGCGTCTCTCCCGCGCGCTCGACCAGAACGCGCCCGCGACCCTCGCCAAGCGCGATGGCGATGACCCGAATGTCCGGTTTCGGCGAGATGTCCGTCGCGGCAAGGCCTTCGCGGCTGGCCTCAGCGGAACCGGATGCCCGCGAGGCGTCCGATGGGTCATGCACCTCAATGGCGCGCACGGTCTCGACCTGGACGGCGGCGCCGTCCGGGCTCGGCACGGCGGCCTCCACCGGGGGGTCGCTCGACGGATCCGATGACTCCGCGAGAGGGGTCATGCGGGCCGGGTCGCTGTCGCCAAGCCCGGGCCCCGTCGGGGCGACGGAGCCACGCGGCGCTCGTGCGACTGACAGCTCATCCGCCCCACCCGCTTCCGGTCGCGAACGGACACACGACAACGCGCCGATTCCCACCAGCAGAAGGACGCCTCCGAGGATGCCCAGATTACGGGCGGACAGTCTCATCACTGCGGATCCCCTCCCACACGATCCAGCCCTGCCGCGTCCCGCGTCGCGTTCGCGCTGTCGGGGCCGCCCGGCGCGGGGCTCGCGTTCGCCGTCTCCGAAGCATAGTGGCCCGAGAGGGCGCGCTCGTTACGACCGGTTGCGACGCGCCGGTCCGCCGAGGTTAGTCCTCCGCGACCGCGATGGCGGTCACGCCCGCCGGGCCAGCCTCGAACTCCACCATCACAGGCCCACCCGCCGGCGCCTTGGTCATGCGACCGCTCGACCGCGCCGAACTCCCCGGGCGGGGGCGCGAACGCGAGCCGCGGCTTGGCGCGCGCGCATCGCGGGACCCCGAGTATCCCTCTTCCATGGATGGCTCGGGCGGTCCGCTCTCAGCATCCGCGCCTTCGCCGCTCGCGCCGTCGGCCCGCCTTCCCTCTCCGAGAAGGAGCACCCACGTGCGGTCGTCCTTCTCGATGACGGCGCCCTTGAGCGTGGCGTATCGGACCGTGTACCCGAACGCCTGGCCTGGCACGTCCACCCACCGGGTCGCATCGTCGGATCCCGCCTTCTCGACCAGGACCCGAGCGCTTCGCGCCGAGAGCCCGACCGCGATGACGGCGATGTCGGGGGCGCCGGGTGCGGGAGACCGGGCACCGGCCTCTCCATAGGGATTCGGGCTCGGCGCGCTCCCGCCGGCGTTCATCGAGTCGCCTCCCGCGTGCTCGACTTCGACCGCGCGGATCGTCCGAACGGCGACGGGCTCGTCGCGCGATGCGACCGGCCACGGCGTCGCGTCGGCCCCGTCGATCAGGGCTTCGAAGGTGAGTGGATCGAAGACGCCGGACTCGGGTATGGTGCGGACTGGATCGCCGAGCGCCAGCCCGCCGCTTGGGCGGACCTCTTCGGACGAGAGGGCGACCTCCTCTTCGACCGGCGCGAGGTCCGAGTCCGGCGGCGGGGCTGACCGCCTTGCGATCAGCCACCAGGCCCCCGCCACGACAACCAAGAGGAACGCCCCCAGAACGAAGACCGCATCCCGGCCCGACACCTTCATCAGCCTGCTCCCATCCCTCGTGCTGTCCCTCGGCGACCAACGCGCCGCGCTCTACCCGTCCACGCGCACGACGGCCACGCCGTACGGCTCGAGCGTCACCTCTCCTGATACGTTACGCCCGCTGAGAAGTTCCGTTCCGGCGCCGGGCAGGCTCGCGCTCCCGCCGTTTCCGGCCCAGTCAAAGACGATCCAGCCGGCCAAACCGGTCGCCTCGCGCCGGACCACCGCGATTCCCTCCGACGCCGGGCACACGGCGCCCGCGCCGGCCTGAGCGACCAACTCGCTCAGCCAAGTCGCGTCGGTCGGATCCGGCATGAACCCGAGGAGGACGACCCGTCCCTTGTCGAGCGGGATCTCGACGGCTGCGGCCGCTCCCGCGCACGGGCCTTCCGCGTACGTCGCGAGAACTCGCGTCGAGCCGTCCTCCCGTTCGAACGCGTCACAGAAGAGCGTGGCCCTCTGATCCCGACCGCTGTCCGCCCAGGTCACACGCGGGTCGAGCCCCGTCGCGGGGAAGCGCCGCGCCACCCGGACGGGCAGCTCCGCCTCGAGCGGCCCCAGGGCGCTGTCGCGGAAGCGCGTCGCGTGCTGGGAGCGGATCGACGTCATCGGGCCAACCACCCAGGTCATCCCCTCATGGACGGCGCGCAGGGCCGCCTGGAGCGTCTCCTCGGGGAGCCATGCCAAAAAAGGGGAGAAGAGAAGCTTGTAGCCGGCGAGCGGGGTGCGCGAGAAGATAAGGTCGCGCGGGACGTTCGCCTCGACAAGCGGTCGGTGGAACCACTCGGTGATCGCGTGCCCGTAGTCGAGGCCCGGGACCTGGGGCTCGTGGTCGAGCATCCACTGCGCGGGGGTGTGCCAGTGGATCGCGACCTCGGACTGTGAGACGCGCGTCTCGCGGAGAAACTCGCCCGCTTTGTCCAGGTCCTTCGAGAGGCGCGCGATCTCTTCGGAGCCCGACGTGGGCTCGCCCCAGGCGTGGATGAGGCTCCCGTGCAGCATCTCCTGGCCGCTCCAGTGCCCGCGCCAGAGCCAGTAGCAGACCATCTCGCCGCCAAGGGCGAACGAGAGCCACCCGCGCGCGCGGATCGAGCCCGGCTTCGGCAAGTAGAGCGAACCAACGCACCCGCCGCCCGTCCAGCCGACGGCGCTCTCCGTGAACCAGTACGGGCGCGTCTTCACCGGCCGCATCCAGTCGCACTCGCCCACATAGGCCGCGTACCCATCCGGCGGGAAGTAGCAGTTCGACTGCACCAGATCGAGGTCGCGGTACATGCGCTCATAGTCCAGCCGATGGAAGTGGGGCATGCCGTCGGTGCTGACGGGCGCGGCTCCCGCCGCATTCAGGACGCGGCGCTGCTCGTCGGAGTACTCCGCGTACATGTCGCTCATGTAGCGCCGCCAGCAGTAGAGAAGCGACGGATGGTGCATGGCCGGGGTCGCGAGCGGCACGGGGATCTCCTCCCAGTCCGTGTAGTACTGGCTCCAGAGTTCCGTGCCCCAGGCTTCGTTGAGGGCCTCGAGGCTCCCGTAGTTGTCCGCGAGCCACTTCGGCCAGCGCTCGCGGCAGGCGGGGCAGAAGCACTCGTTCACATGGCACCCGAACTCATTGTCGATCTGCCAGCCGATCACGTTCGGATGCGACGCGAACTCCTCCGCCATCCGCTGGACGATCGAGCGCGACAACCGCCGGTATAGCGGCGACGTCGGGCAGCCATGCCGTCGGCCGCCATGGGAGTACGCCCGACCCTCTCGGCCCACGACGAGGACCTCGGGGTACCGGCGCGTGAGCCACGCCGGAGGGGTCGCCGTGGGTGTCCCGAGGACGACGCCGATCCCCGCCTCCTGGAGGCGATCGACGACGGCATGGAGCCAGGCGAAGTCGTACGCGCCCTCGCGGCGCTCCATCCGGGACCAGGCGAACTCACCGATTCGGAACGTGTTGATCCCGAGTTCGCGCGCCCGGCCGATGTCCTCCTCGACTGTCTCCGGCGGCCATGCCTCAGGGTAGTACGCGGCTCCAAGGTACGGTGCTTGCGCCATGGGCGTTCCTCCTGGATGAACCCGCCCCAACAGAACGGGAGGGCTGCGGCGCGGCGCGGGGCTGACCCGACGCCCCGCTCGGCTCGGCCGTCTGTTCGGCTGGGCGCCTCTCTCGCCCTCCGCAGGTTGGGGCGGGCCCGGCCGCGAATCTCCTGACTCATGCGGAGAAAGAGCCCAGGAGCGTCTGTGACGATCCTCCACACCGCGGACCTTCACGGCGCGGCCGCGAAGGTCGTCGACACGGTGCGCGAACTGCGCCGACGCTTGCCCGAGGCTCTCTGGTTCGACTCCGGCGACGCCTTGGGGGGGCCGAACATCACGCTGGGCCTTCTCCGTGAGGAGACCCTCGGCGCCATGAGCCGCGCCCGATGCACCGCGATGGCGCTCGGCAACCGCGAGTTCGAACCTTTCGCCCCGTGCCTCCGTCGTAAGCTCCGGCCGGCGCGGTTTCCGGTCGTGTGCACGAACCTCGAGCACCCGCGGCCGGAGGCGGCGCCGGTGTGCCGAAGCGTCTTCGTGCGCACGGCCGCCGGGGCGCGGCTGCGCGTGCTCGGCGCGCTCCGTGACATGCTGCCCTCGCGCTTCGAGCGCGCGATCAGCGGCTTCCGCTTCGCCGACCCGGAGACGGCCCTGCGCGACGAACTGCGCGAGACCGATGACGAGGAGTTCGTGGTGTTGCTCTCGCACCTTGGCGCCGAGCCCGATCTAGCGCTCTTCGAGGCCCTGCCGCGCATCGATCTCATCCTCGGCGGGCACGACCATGTGGAGCGTGCGTGCGTCGCTGGCGAGCGAGCCATGCTGGCGCCCCGACCGCACGGAGAGGGCGTGGTGGTCCTGCGCGCCGGCGACGGGCCGGTGCGCGTCGCGACTTGGCCTGACGAGACCATCGACGCGTGCGTCGCGCGGATGGAAGGGTGACGCGATGACCACCCCCCGCAAGACCCCGACCACCGCCCCGCCGGAGCCGCTGAGTCCCCTGCGCGCGGCGCTCATCCTCTGGGCGCTCCTGATCGTGCTTCTCTTCATGATCCAGCCGAGCACGAGCGAGATCCTCTACATCGCGGTTCTGGAGCTGACGGGAGGCGGCGCGTAGTGGCCCCCATTGTCGGGCTCATCGCCGGGCTGTGCCTCGCGGCCGTCGCGGGCGGGCTCGGGCGCTTGATGCTCGGTCGGCTTGTCGGCGAGGACTGGAGCATCGGCGAGCGCCTCGCCCTCTTCGTGTGGGCGGGGCTTACGGCGCTCGCCTACGCCGTCCTCACGGTGGGGCTGCTGGGCTATCTCTCCTGGCCGGTCTTGCTTGGCGTGGTGATGGTCGTGGGAGCGGTCGCCGCTCGTCCCATGTGGCGCCTCCTGGACGAGGTA
>CAZCER010000414.1:0-3963 GCA_964497385.1 uncultured Armatimonadia bacterium
TCAGTGAGCGCACGACCTGGGCGTATGACGCGGCGGGTCAGGTGACCACGATGACCCTCGGGAACGCGACCGAGACGACCTTCACCTTCGACGACGCCGGCCAGGTGACGAACATCCACGCCCACACCTCGGGCGGGTCGCTCATCCAGTCCTTCGCCTATGCCTACAGCGACGCGGGAGTGCGAACCGGCGTGCTGGAGGGCGCGGGCGACCGTGTGACCTGGAGCTATGACGCGAACTGGCGGCTCACGCGCGAGCGGCGCGATGGCTCCAGCGCCTATGACATCACCTACGCCTACGACCCGGTCGGCAGCCGCCTCACGAAGCTCACGGGCGGCGCGACCACGACCTACACGTACAACGCCGGCGACGCCCTGACCCTCGAGGAGGTCGGCGCGGCGCTGACGACGTATGCATTCGATGAAGACGGCAACACGACGGCCGTGAACGCGAGCGGCGCTCTCACGACCATGACCTGGGACCATTGCATGGAGCGGAGTGCCTCCGGCTCCGTTGGCTCGGTGCTCCGCGCGGCCTCGACTCCCGGCGGCGGGGTCACGTCGGTCTATGATGCGACCGGGCTCCGGCGGCAGCGCGAGGACGCAAGCGGTGTGACCAAGTACCTCTGGGATGGCGTGAGCCTCTTGGCCGAGACCATTGCATGGAGCGAAGTGCCTCCGGCTCCACGTGCCGAACGCCGGAAGTCCCGCTCACCCCGAGTAGCCGGCGGTGTATGCCGGCGTATCGAGGGGCGCTCCGGGGTCAGCGCCTTCTACCATGCCGACGCCCTCGGGACCATCAACCGCCTCACCGACGCCTCCCAGAACGTCACGGACTCCTACGTCCTGGACGCCTGGGGGCAGCCCGTTGCCTCTTCAGGCAGCACGACCAACCCGCACCGCTACGTCGGCGCGCTCGGCTACTTCACCGAACCCGACCTCGGCATGGACTACGTCCGCGCCCGGTGGCTCCGGCCGGCGACGGGGTCGTGGGTGAGCGTGGATCCGGTCGAGGGCCAGCCGAGGTATGCATACGTGATGCAACAGCCCGTGATGAACGTCGACGGGTCGGGCCTGGACTGCCTAGAGAACTACATCGCGTGCTTGAGCAACGCGCGACTGGAGTCCGCGCTGTGCTTCCTCGATGTGCTTGGCGGCCCCATGTCCGTCGCCACCATCGCGGAGCTGATCGCCTGCCAACTGAGTTCCACAAACCCGTACGCCCTGGCGCTCTGTCTGGGGCTTGGCGCGGCTTCGGCCGTCGCGATCGTGGTTACCTGGAACTCCTGCATGGACTACCTCGCCGAACTCGAGCGCGGCTGCGAGTGCGCTTACCTGCGGTGTTCTGACCGCAGCCTCTGGGAGAAGGAGTGTGGAGTCCATGCCGCGACGGTCTCAACTAGTGCCATCGCGTTTGTGCAGTGACCAGTCGCCCGAGCGGGCTCCATGGTGGCGACGCTGGGGCGCGTGGCTCGCCGTCGCCGCTTCCGGAGCGCCCTTCGTCGCGTCGCTGGCGCTCTACCACTCCGTGTCGTCACACGTCGCCGCCAGGCCTACGGGCGCGCCTGGAGACGATGTCTTGGTAGCAAGTGTGCGACCCGTCGTTGTCGGGTTTGGTTGCGTGTGGCTCGTTATGGTGGCGCTCGCGACGGCGAGGGAGTTGGCTCGGGCGCGCCGACGGGCCTCCCACGACGGTCTTGACGGGGTCCCCCGCGACCTCCACACACACACGGAGGACTGACCTTCCGCGTGTGTCGGGTCAGCCGCCCCCGAGACCCGCCTACTCCCGCTCTTCCTCGGGCGGCTCGTCTACGCCGCCCAGATAGCTTCCCCCAGCGCCCGCACCCCCGCGGAGTAGTCCTCGCTCGCCAGGTGGGCGTAGATCTCCGTCGGTCGGGTGGAGCTGTGCCCGAGGTGGCGGGCGACGAGCTTCAGGTCGCGGGTGAGCCGGTAGAGTTCCGTGCCGCACGTGTGCCGCAGGGCGTGAACGCCCTTCCCCTCGACGCCGGCGCGGCTACCAGACAGATCATGCGGTGCCCCTCCCCCGGCCCCTCCCCGCAAACGCTTCGCGCGGGGAGGGGAGTGGCGAGGCGCTTCCGCCTATTGCCCTGCCGGACGGTCAGTGCGCCGGCGGCGAGGTCGAGGTCGGCCCACTCGAGGCCGGCCATCTCCGCGACCCGCAGGCCGCAGTGCGCGCCGAGGAGGACGATCGCGGTGAGGGCCCCACGACGTGGGAAGGGATCCATCCGGCCCGTTCGCACACGGGTCCGACGCGCTATACGGTGGGGGCCGGATGGGGTCCCACCATGCTCACGCATGGTCCTCTCTATGCGGCCTCTCCAGAACACGCCGCGCTTCGTCGAGCCTGCCTATCGCGCCTTACACGCGCGTGATGCGGTACGGTACGCCGACCTCCACATCGAGGAGCGCCCTGCCGTTCTCGACGGCGAGTTCGCATGTCTCGCCCTCGCCCGTCTCGGTGAGGGCGACCGCGCTGAGTTTCTCCGCGCCCGACCACTCCGCCGGCAGGTCCCACCAGAGGGGATCGCGCTCGCGTGAGCGGTAGCAGAGATACGCGCCTTCGCGCGCGCCCGGAGCGAAGCAGGTGAAGTCCTTCAGCACCCGCGCGCCTCCGATGCGCACCTCGTGCCCGAGGCTCTCGAAGTCGACCTCCACGGAACTCCCCTCGGAGTACTCGACCCGCTTGCGCGTGCCGTCCTCGATGTAGTCGACGATGCGCTCCGCGCGCAGCGCGTTCAACGGCGTCTGAAGGAGGTAGAAGGCGTCGAGGATCTCCTTCGTCGGCGTCTTCGGGGTCAGGTCCTGGGAGTAGAAGGCCCCGTAGAGGAGCGCGTCGAGCACCTCCCAGGCCTCATCCACGTGCGAGCCGCCGTAGCCGACGTGTCCGTGCGCGATGAACGGTCCGAACGGGACGGGGCGGTCGCCCTCATGGGCCGGGCGTCGCTCGCGCGGATGGTGCCAGAAGTAGGAGATCGCGTTCAGGAACGGGAGCCCGCAGGCCTCGGAGGTCACGTCCACCCCGCGCTTGCGGAACTCCTCGACGATCGCAACCCGCCCCGCGAGGTCCCCGTCCTTCCCTGTCGGGCTGTCGGGCCGGTAGTCCACACGGAAGACCGAAGCGGTCAGCACATCGAGATGGTAGGTGAAAGGGATGGGAAGCTGCGCCAGCGTGCGGCGGACGCGCTCGGGCGCCTTCTTCTGGGCGTAGACGGGCATCGAGATCCAGTAGCACTGCACGTCGTTCCAGACGCCGCCCTTGAGCAGCCCGCCCTCGCGATCGGTCGAGACGTCGTCGGGATCCCACATGGGGCTGTTGTCGTACGCGTCATCGTAGTTGTCGTGGAAGCTCACGGTGGCGTTCAGGGCCTTGCCCTCCTCGAGCAGACGCTCCAGAGCCGCCTTCCCGCCGGCCACCTCGTTGACGGTGAAGACGTCGGGGTAGCCGGTGTCGTGCCCCCGATGCTGCCAGCCGACGAGGTAGGGGATCTGCTTCGCGCCGTCGGTAAGGTTGTGGATCTTTCGGACGAGTTCGAGCGCCTGGTCAAAGCTTGTTTGCTCGGGCTCCGACGGGCAGCCAACGAAGACCTTGTAGATGAACTGATCGCGGTAGAGGTCGGGGCGGGGCTCGCCGAGGAGGCCGCGCACGTAGCGCGCGCCCGGAAGCCAGCCGCGCTCGGGCGAGCCGGTCTCCTCGTCGAGGAGGTGGATGATCGCGCGCGTCGTCGGATGCGGGCGGAAGCGGAGTTCGCTCTTGGGCGAAGGGCAGCGGTAGCGGAGCTGCACTCCGAGGCCGGCCGACTTCGCGCCGTCGTGCTCCGCGACGCTCGAGAGGATGGTGTCATCGAGCGACTCGAGCCGCAGGACGCCCGTGAGACTCGTATTGTAGACCAGCCCGACGGTAGAGAAGCTGTCGCGCGTCCAGCTGTACTTGTGGAAGTACTCG
>CAZCER010000414.1:3973-5193 GCA_964497385.1 uncultured Armatimonadia bacterium
AGCCTACGATGAGGAGTTGGCCCCGTTAGTCGAGGAAGTACTCGCCGGGCTCGCAGCCGGCCGGGTCCGCGAGCCTCCCCGCGCCCGTGCCGACGAGCATGCGCGAGGCCGGGTGGGCGGTGTGCGCGGAGAGGACGCGCCTCAGATCCACATGGATGAGATGGAAGCCCGGGTGCTCGACCACCTCCGTCAACTCGACGGCGAGGTCGGAGCCGTCGAGCGAGAACCGTAGCGCGTACTCCGCGGCCGGGGAGCCATCGCACGTGACCTCCGCGCGGTAGGAGACGGACTCCCCGTCTCGCTCCACCGTGTAGGTTGTCGAGAAGCCGGCGCTGTCGGAGGCGCGCTCGGCGTCCGAGGAGTCGGCGAGCACCGCGAGGGGCGGGCGGGCCTCGGGGTCGCCGAGAAGCTGATCTCCGCTGACCAAGGAACGGTAGCCCAGGAGGATCGGGGCGGCGGGGTCGAGCGCGATCGCGTGAGTGGCGCTGCGCAGCAGCTCCGCGCCTTCGACAAAACCGGTTTCATTGAGGGTCTGTTGGATGAGCTTCTCGGTCACTGTGGCGGGGCTCCCATCGAGTGCGTGTTGTGCCCGGCTGCGTAGGCTGGACCCGGCAACTCGGTGATTCTCCGCAAGGAGAGCCACGTCGTCAACGCCCGGTTCGCGGGAGGGACCGGCCTCTCGACAGCCGAACGGGGCGGCGTGGTGAACTTGGAGAGGACGATTCCTCGGTGACACGCACTCGACTGCCGATCTACGCACTCCTGCTCCTGGCCCTGCTTGCAAGCGTGTGTTCGGCGCAGGACCCGCCTATTGTCGTGAAGGTCACGGCCGACCGAGCCGACGCTCTGTACGCTTGCGGAGAGACGGCGGCGTTCACGGTCCGCGTGACGCGCGGCGAGGAGGCCGTCACGACCGGGGCGGTCCAGTGCGTGCTCTCGCAGGACGGTGGTGCGACGGTCGCTGCGTCCGAGTTCGCGCCCGGCGCGGAGCCCACCGTGGTCGAGGGGACGCTTGAGGCGCCGGGGGTGCTGCAGTGCACCTGCACGTGGCGCGAGGGAGACGCGGCGGCGCAGGGCAGAGGCGCGGCGGCGTTCGACCCGGAGGGGATCGAGGCGGCGACGCCCGAGCCCGAGGACTTCGACGCGTTCTGGACCGCCCAGAAGGCGCTCCTCGACGAGGTCCCGGTCGACGCTCAGATCGTCGAGACGCCCGAGGCCTC
>CAZCER010000415.1:0-5161 GCA_964497385.1 uncultured Armatimonadia bacterium
AGTTCGTGCGGGCGTACACGGCGGGTCCGGCGCCCGGGAAGAACGATGACCGGGACGGCGTGGTCTGCTGCGCGGCGATGATGAACGACGGCATGCAGATCTCGACGGGATCGCCCGTAGCGGCGGAGACCGAGGACAACGAGGTCGTGGGCGTGTGCGCGGTCCGCTCCGACGCGGTGATGACGGACTACACCAATTGGAGTTCCGTTCCGAACCTTGCCGACGTCTCAGCCCCCGGCGGGAGCACCACCGAGGGCGTCGACTACCTCAGCACCGGCATCTACATCGCGGGCTCCGCGAAGTTCACCGAGTACATGCTCATGCAGGGAACGTCCATGGCCTGCCCGCACACGGCCGGCGTCTGCGCGCTGATCCGCTCACTCGCCCCGGATCTCAGCGCGGGCGAGGTGCGGGACGCCCTTCTTGAGTACTCCGATGCGGAAACGCTCTATGCGGCCAATCCGACGATGGAGTCCTCGCTGCAACTGGGGGCCGGGCTCGTCGATGCGTATGGCTCCTGCGAAGCCGTGAGCGCTTCGCTCCCGGTCGCGTCCGTGATCACCCCGGGGCTGGGGCAGCTCGTGACGACCACCACTCCGAAGATCGTGGTCTCCGCGCAGCGCAAAGGCTCGCGCTCCGCGGCCCTGACGCGCGTGACGGTGCGCCTCGACCCGGAGGAGGGCACGCTGCCGACGGATGAGGACGCGGTGTGGTTGGACCGCGTGACCAACGACATCGGCGGGGACGAGGTCCCGGACGGTCTGGACGACCTCTCGGGCGACTCCTATCCCGAAGACAATCGCTTCACCCTTGAAGTAGGCTCGCCTCTCCCGATCGGGGCGAGCGGGAGCGCGGCCCACGTCGTGGAGGTCACGATCACCGACGCGCGCGAGGTCGAGGACGGCGCGGACCCGGCGTCGCCGACCGTAACCGTGACGAGCACATTCCGACTGACGGCCGTTGGCCTTACGTCGGGCCGGCACATGTTCTCCGTCCCGTACCTTCTCCACCAGGGGTCGGACCTCAGCAACGCGCGCCCACAGACGGTGCTGTCACAGGTCCCCGGCGGGGACGGAGCGGGCTTCTACATCGCCCGCTGGGACCCCTCGGCCGGTGACGCGCGCGCTCCGGGTCAGTACGTCCGCAGTGACGCGGCTGGCGTGAACGATCCGTACATCGCGATCTTCGAGCCGGGCAAGGCTTACTGGGTGGATCTGCCTGTGTCCACGCAGCGGCTCATCATCCAAGGGCAGTCCGTCGAGGACTACACAGAGTGGTTGATCCGCGACGCGGCCTACAACGACACCGAGAGCGACGCGGACTGGCTGGCTCCTGGTTGGCACATGATCGCGAACCCGTATCCGTTCGCGGTAAGTCTCTCCGGGTTCCTCGTGGAGACCGCGTCCGGCGCGCGCGTTCCGCTGGCGACCGCGGTGCAGGATGGCATATGCCGCGGCGTGATCTACGGCTATTCGGGCGGAGGCTATGTCTCCTATGTGATCCCGAACGCGATCATGGAGCCGTTCGAGGGCTATTGGTTCCGCACCCTCGCGACCTGCAAGCTGATCGCGGTTCCGGAGGCGGCGGCCACGACGACGTCGGTCAGCACGCGGTCGGTGGACAACGCGCAGCTCTGGGAGGTCGGTCTCTCGGCGAGCGCGGGCGAGACCGTTTCGTCGGTCTCGATGGCGAGTTCGGCCGCCGCGAGCGACGGCTTCGATGCGCTGCTTGACATCGCGCAGCCGCCGCCCGTGGAGAGCGAAGTGGTGCTATCCATCCAGGCCCCGGAGATCGAGGACGAGGCTTTGATGCGCGACGTGCGGGGCCTCGTCGAGGATGAGGCGTCGTGGACGGTGGTCGCGAAGACCGAGGGCGCCAAGGACGTCACCCTGAACTGGGGAGACCTTCGGGCGCTGCCTCGGGACTATGCGATCTCACTCACGGACGCGCGGACGGGCGACGTTCTGAGCATGCGCCACGAATCGGTCTACGCCTTCCGGACCACGGAGGACGAGACGGAGCGTGAGTTCGTGGTGACGGTGCGCCGCGTCGATCCGAGCACGGCGTTCCGTGTGCTTGTGGAGAGCGCGGACATGGTCCGCGGCGGCGCGACGGTCTCATTCCGGTTGTCCGAGGACGCCAGCGTGGACTGCGTCGTTCTGAACGCGGCGGGACGTGTGGTCCGGACTGTGGCGCAGGGCGAACGGATGCCGGCGGGAACGCGTTCGCTCGTCTGGGACGGCCGCTCCGACGCCGGCACCTCGGCGCCGGCCGGCGTCTACCGCCTGGAGATCCGCGCGCGCAGCGACCGCGGCGAGATCGCGCGCGCTTTGGCTGCCGTGCAGAGATAGACAACGCGCTGACCAGTGCTGAAGGAGGGCGCTAACCCCTATGAAAGCTTCGAGGTTGCCAATGCGAGGGACCGGACGCCTTGTGCTGGCGGTGCTGTGCGCGCTCCCGATCGGGGCTACGGCCCCGTGGGCGCAGACCTTCTACCCGAGCCTGTTCGGGCCCGGGGTCGAGAACTCGTACGTCGAGGCCATCGTCGGCAACATCGTCCTGGAGGACGACGACGAACTCGGCACCCACTCGCTTCAGCAAGGGAAGTTCGCCATCCGGAACAACCAGGGCGAGCCGCTCTCGGCCGGTGACGGGAACAGCTACGTCACCGCCTACCACATGGTTCCGGACGACTGGTTCACCTCGGACAGCTACGTCTGGTGGATCGATCAGTACCTGACGATCGCGGTGGCGACGCCGGTGGAAGCGACGGCGGCGAGCGCGGTCACCTCGCGGCAGGACCCCGCCGGGTGGGCGTACTACATCTTCGGGAACGACTACTCGGGCTACAACCAGTACATGACCGAGGTGGACGGCGTTGAGACCGTCCACCAGGAGGTTGAGTACGGGGACGAGGGCATCTGGGTGACCCAGGAGCTGACCCCGTACCGCGACAAGATCCGCGTTCGCTGGACGATCGAGAATCGCTCGGGCACGGACGCCAAGCAGATCGCGCTTCGCTTCCGCCATCGCCCGGCCCCGCTTGGGATGACGCAGACCCCGGTCTACGTCGAGGGCCAGGGCTGGGTCGAGAAGGAGAGCGATTTCGACGGCACGGTGCTCGGGTACGAGAACGTTCCGGACTACTGGGTCAGCTACTCGGATGACGGCTCGCGGGCGACAGGCTGGCAGGCCGTCGACGACAACCGCTCCGCCGACATGACCACGATGGCCGGCTACCCGGTCATGAACAACGCCCCGAGGCTCCAGCGCGTCCAGTTCGTAGGCACCCAGTTGTCGTCCCCGCACTACCTGTGGGATGAGTATCTGACGGGCGCCGGCGACCTCACGAACGGCGACATGGCGGTCCACTACTTCTGGGACGCTCAGACGATCGCCCCCGGTGAGGCTCAGGTCTGGGATCTCTACCTCGGCAACGAGTGGAGCACCTCCGATCCGAGCGCCCCTCTCTTCGTCAGCAACGCGGCCCAGCCGTCGCTCGAACTCGAGGAAGACGAGACGACCGGCGTGTGGTCTTGGGGGCTTGATGAGGACGGGGCGTTCACCGTCGGCGGCGCCATCACGAACCGCTGGGACTCGGACATGCGCAACGGCACGTTGGCCATCGAACTGGGCGACGGGCTGTCGCTCGCGCCCGGTGAGTCGTGGTCGAAGAGCGTTCCGACCTTGGGTCCCGGCGAGAGCGGCGAGGTCACCTGGAGGGTCGTCCCGGACGCGGAGGACCCGAAGGCCGGGAGCCTTTCGTGGACGATCCACGCAAGCGCGGCCGCGGCCGGAGGCGTCCATTCGCGCTCCGTCACGCGCTCCATCCAGGTGCCCGCGCTCCCGTACACGCAGACGGCCGACGCTCCGAGCGCACCCGTCGACGACGATGAGCTTCCCGGGTGGCAGTACCTGATGATGTCGGTGCCTTTTGGCCTGCGCGACCCCGACCCTGTGGAGGGGCTTCTCTACACCGACTCGAACGGGGCCGTAGTCACTCCCTCCGTGTGGCGCTACAACCCCTCCGACAACGCGTGGGACGCCTACCCGAACGGCACGGCCGGCACCATCCAGCCGGGCTACGGTTACTTCATCCGCGTGCCCAGCAAGACGCTTATCAGCGTGCCGCTCGACGGCACGGCAAGCTATCAGAACAGCCTGCTTGAGGCCACGGTCCCTCTGCTGGGCCGCGGCACGGGGACGGGGAGCTATACGGGCTTCAATCAGATCGGCAATCCGTACAGCTACCCGGTCACGCTTGGCGAGCTGAAGTTTGTCAACGGCGGGCGAACCTACACCTATGACGAGAGTTGGAAAGCCGGTTGGCTTCCCGGCGTGGCGTGGCAGTGGAACCCGAGCGACAACAACGGCCGCGGCGGCTACGAACTCATCTACGGCCGCGAGGCTTCGATGTCGCCGTGGTGCGCCTACTGGCTGCTCTCCTACACCGATATGGATCTCATCATCGAGCCGCCGATCATCCGCGGCGCCACGGCGCCGACGGGGACGCTCGAGTTCCTCCCGCCCGATGAAGACGGCGGAGACGATGAAGAGGCGGCCGTGAGCACGCGGGCCTGCACGGCGAAAGCGGAAGGCTCGAACACGGCGGATGACTGGATGCTCCAACTCACCGCCGAGTGCGAGCGCGCCGCGGACACCTCGAACTTCATAGGCATGGCTCCGAGCGGGGCCTCGGCGCGGTCCGTGCCGGAACCGCCTCCGGTTGGAAGTTACGTCCAGGTCGCCTTCGTGCGGCCCGACGCCTACACGGGCACGGGCCTCTACGCCCACGACGTGCGAGCCTGCTCAACCGAGCAGACCTACACGATGAACGTCCAGACGAACATCACAAACACCCAGATGAGGGTCGCTTGGCCGAGCATCCACGCTCTGCCGCGAGACCTGAGCTTGGTGCTCGAGGACGTGCAGACGGGTCAGAAGCTCTTCATGCGGACCGAAGACAGCTACAGCTACACGACCGGCGACGCTCAGGAGAGCCGCCAGTTCAAGATCCATGTGAGCACGCGCGCCACGGGTCTCAAGATCACCTCGCTCCAAACTGAGGCGCTGGCCCGCGGCGGGGCGAGCATCGTCTACATGCTGAGCGCCAACGCCGAGGTCGACATCACGGTTCTGAATGCGGCGGGTCGTGTGGTTC
>CAZCER010000416.1:0-5153 GCA_964497385.1 uncultured Armatimonadia bacterium
GAGGGCCGGCCCGACGACGAGGCGCTCGCGGACGTCGTGGGCGCGATCGGCGCCGATGGCGTCTTCCTGGATACGATGTCGGCCGCGCCGGGGCGGATGCGAGCCCTGATGGACGCCGCTCGTCCCGGGGTCGCGTTCGAGCCCGAGGGCCACCCGGAGACGGCGGAACTCCAAGTGTGCAGCAGTTCGTGGGCCCAGTGGCTCGCGGAGTTCCCGGGCGTGGGTGTTCTGCGACACAAGTGGGTCGAGCCGCGCCACATGCAGCATCAGATCCGTCGGTGGGACCGCCGCCACGAGGGCGAACTCCGGGCCGCGTGGCTCAACGGCGGCGGGATCATGGTGTGGGAGAACGTGTTCGGGTCGCTCAATCCATGGCATCCGGAGGACGCCGCGACGCTGCGTCGCATGGCGCCCGTCCTCCGTGCGTTCAGCGGCCTCCTGTCCGACGGCGAGTGGCTGCCCTACGTCCCCACCGAGCGCGAGGGCGCGGCGGCGTCGTGTTGGCGGGAGGGCGAGACACGCCTCTGGCTCATCGCGAACCTCGGGGAGACGGAGGTGCGCGGGACGGTCATCCCACCGGTCGAGGGCGTGCGCGCGTTCGACCTCTGGAGCGGTCGCGAGTTGGCGGCGGACTGGGCCATCGCGCTGGAGCCGGGAGGGCTCGGAGCCGTCTTCGCCGCGCCGGAGCAGTCCCTGCCCGTGGGCCTGCCCTCCCTGCTTGCCGGCCAGGCGCGGTCGGCGGCGCTGCGCGCGGAAGATGAGCATCCGACGCCGCCCATCGCGGTGGTCGCGCCCCCGTCTATCCCCGAGAGCGCGTCGGCGACGCTTCGGGGCATGCTCCCGATCGAGGGGGGCGAGTTCACCTTCCATGTGGCGCACCAGCGGCGAGAGTGCGGGTGCTACCCGGATCCGGGGGCGCCCGAAGAGCGCTGGTCGGAGTGGCTGAGCGGCGCGCCGTGGGACGGGACCATCGAGCATAACGTCACCACCGTGGTGGATGACCGCCTCATCGACGCGAGACCGGTGACCAACGCGGAGTACGCGGAGTTCCTCGAAATGAGCGGTTACCGGCCAAAGCGAGGCGCGCGCTTCCTCGATCACTGGGGCGGCGCGGCTCCGCCGGAGGCGATTCGAGATGAGCCCGTGGTCTACGTCACTCTCGACGACGCGCGGGCGTACGCGGCGTGGGCCGGGAAGCGCCTGCCCACCGAATGGGAGTGGCATCGGGCCGCCGAGGTGCACGGGGAGGCGTTCGAGCGGGGTCGCGTGTGGGAACTCACCGAGAGCGAACGTTTCGACGGGCGCAACCGCTTCGTGATGCTGCGGGGCGGAAGCGCCTACCGGGCCGAGGGTTCGGGCTGGTACTTCCCCGGTGGGCCGCAGCCGATCGAGACGCACGCGAAGTTCCTCCTCCTGTGGGAGGGGCTCGATCGGTGCTCGACCATCGGGTTCCGGTGTGTGGCGAGCGGCGAGTAGGCCCGCCGGCTACAGCAGCGCGGTCGCGTGGAACTGGGACTTGGCGTCGAGTTCGGACACGTCAAAGATCTCGTAGCGGTTGCCGTGGACGTCCTGGATGATGAACCGGGAGGGATCGGGGTTCGTCACATTCTGCCTCGGATCGCTCACCGCGAACTCGCGGTACCCGCGGTCGGTCTCGACCTCACAGTAGACAATCCCCGCTTTGCCGTCCGCGAGCATGATCTTGGTGATCTTCGGGATGAAGTACGCCAGTTCGACGCCGCGGCGGATGAGGCCAAGCTGCTCGGGAGGGAACGCGCGCGGATCGCGGATGACGCCGATCTCCTCGTTCTTGCGGTTCATCACGGACAGGTACCGTTCGGGGAGCGTCTGGGGGAAGCAGCGGCGGAGACGCACGTCGAGGTGCGTGCAGTCCTGGTCGGCGAGATGGATTCGGGGGTCGCCCTCCCGCTGGAAGAAGCGGACGTCCACGGGCTCGAGGTAGCGGACCTCCCAGGCCTCGCGGCCCGCCGGGTCGTCAGCCGGCGCCGGGTCGGCGGCGGGGACCTTGGCCTCTACAGCGGTAGTCTCGGACTCGGACATCGTGGTTCCTTTCGCGCCGCGATCCGGACGGGCGGAGCGGGACGGGCTCCAGAGCGAGGTCGGAAGCTACGGGCCGGCTGCGGCCCCTCCAGGACTTCCACAGCCCCGCCCTGCTTACCCGCCGACGGCGGCCTGGATCTGGTTGACCTCCGACTGCATCTTCACGAGCCGTGAGTAGAGCCCGTTGTGCTCCAGCAGCTCGTCGTGGGTGCCGAGTTCTTTCTGCTCGCCGTTCTCGAGCACGAGGAGCCGATCGGCGTTCCGCAGGGTCGAGAGCCGGTGGGCGATCGCGAACGTCGTGCGGCCTTCGACGAGGCGTGCGAGCGCGTCCTGGATCTTCTTCTCGGTCTCGGTGTCGACGCTCGCCGTGGCCTCGTCGAGGATCAGGATGCGCGGGTTATGGAGGATCGCTCGCGCGATGGAGACGCGTTGCCTCTCGCCGCCCGAGAGCCGGCTCCCGCGCTCGCCGACCTGGGTGTCATAGCCGTCGGGGAAGCGGACGATGAACTCGTGCGCGTTCGCGGCTTTGGCGGCGGCCATAACCTCTTCGATCGAGGCGTCCGGTTTCGCGTAGGCGATGTTCTCGAACACCGTGCCCGAGAAGAGGAACGGCTCCTGGAGCACGATGCCGATCTGGCGCCGGACGTCGTGGAGGGCGATCTTCCGGATGTCGACGCCGTCGATCGAGACGGTCCCCTCCTGGGCCTCGTAGAAGTGGCAGATCAAGCTGATCGTCGTGGACTTGCCCGCTCCGGACGGTCCGACGGGCCCGATCATCTCACCGGGCTTCACGTCGAGGTTGATGTTCTTGAGGACAGGCTTGTGGGCGTCATAGCCGAACGTGACGCCGTCAAAGGTCACACCGCCCTTGATGTCCGGCATCGCGACCTCATCGGGGCTCTCGTAGATCTCGGGTCGGGTGTCGAGGACCTCGAAGATGCGCTCACAGGCGGTGAGGCTCCGGGTGATCCACTGGTTCAGGCGCCCGACCCATCGGAACGGCTCGTAGAAGTGGCCGAGGTACATGTTGAAGGCCACGAGTTCGCCGAGTTCCATGCGGCCGGCGAGGATCTTGTTCACGCCGAGACCCCACACGATGATGGTCCCGATGGTGGTGAGGACGTGCATGGTGGGCCACATGCGCCAGAAGTGCTGGTCGCGCTTGACCTCCGTCTCGAAGAGCCCGTCATTGCGCTCGGCGAAGCGGCTGATCTCACGGTCCTCCTGCGCGAACGCTTTGACGACGCGAATGCCCGAGAGCGAGTCGGTGACGACGGCGCCGAGCCGCGACCACCGCGCCCAGTACTGCCGGAAGATGGGCATGATGCGGCGGAAGAACCAACCGGCCACCACGAGGATGATCGGACCGGGGATCAGAGCGATGAGCGCGGTCTGCCAGTCCATGTAGAAGAGAATGGTGGAGATGAACAGAAAGTTGCCGAGAACCCAGAGCATCTCGGGGAGCGCGTCCGAGAGAAGCCCGTTGAGCGCTTGGGTGTCCTGGGTCACACGGGTCTGGAGCGCCCCGACTTGCTTGCGGTCGAAGAAGCCGATCCCGAGCCGCTGGAAGGCCTCGTAGAGTTCCTGGCGGATGTCGCGGGTGAGGATCGCGGCAAGGCGCGGCATGAACTGGGCCATCACCATGTCGCCGATCCAGCCGATGACGGTCAGTCCGAAAAGCGCGCCGAGGAGCGGCAGGAACCAGGTCGCGTCCCTGGGTGTGATGACGTCGTCGATCAGGAACCGGTAGATCTGCGGCTGGGCGAGCCAGAGCAGATGGGAGAGCAGATAGAGCGAGAAGCCGAGGGCCATGAGGCGTTTGTGGGGCTTCGCGTAGCGCATGAGCCGCATGAGGGTCTTGCGGCGGTTCAGGCACTTGGGGCAGACCTTCGTGTCCGGCGGATACGGACGCGAGCAGATGGGGCAGAACTTCTCCTCTTCTTCCTCGTCCACGAAGGGCGTCTCGGTCTTCTTCGCGATGTGCTCGATCAGCTTCGCGGCGCGGTGGAACGACTTGCCTTTGGTGTTGGTGTAGCGGAAGAGTTCGACGACGGAGCCGCGCGCCGTGACGGAGAGCATCCCGGAGCCGACGGCCGACTCGGCGGTCGCGGCGGAGATGTCGCTCATGGCCAGGTCGTGGCTGACGTCGATCCGCCCGTTGTTCCGAACGAGCACGAGGACGCGGTCCTCGGTGGCGAAGAGCCACTGCTCGCCGAAGCGATCGTCCGGGCCGATGTCCGTGGCGAGCGCCAGTTTCAGTTCGCCGTTGCCCTCGAGACCTTGCTCCTTGAGCGTGGCGGTGACTTCATCGGGGAAGGCCTCAACAAGAGGCATGGCTGTTCGACCTTTCCGCCGGCCCGTTCGGGTCGCCGGCATCCGTCTCGAGCGCCCGAGGGCGTCGTGACGGGCGTGGGGTCATCGCGCACTACCGTATACCCCGCCGGAAACAGACATTTCAGCCGGCGGAGTGTGTCGCCCCCATTCGCGGCCCCCCAGCTTCTCCCGCGAGCCGCGGGCGATCCGCACGATCCTCAGCCAGTGTTGGCGCGCGACAAGGGCATGGCTCACGCCGCGCCGAAGCCATTATCCCCCCGCCCGACAGGGCGCGTCAAAGGCGGCGTCCGACGGCGTTCGCGACCGGCTCCAGTTCGCGCATCATGTCCTCGAACGCGCTCGGCGTGAGCGACTGCGGCCCGTCCGAGGCGGCGTTGGGGGGATCGTGATGCACCTCGACCATGAGACCGTCCGCGCCCGCGGCGACGGCCGCTTTGCACATCGCGGGCACCATCCAGGCGTGCCCGGTCCCGTGGCTCGGGTCTACCACGATCGGCAGATGGGTCAGGCGCTTCAAAGCGGGCACGGCGCTGAGGTCCAGCGTGTTTCGGGTGGCGGTCTCGAAGGTGCGGATGCCGCGCTCGCAGAGGACGATCTGGTCGGTTCCGGCGCTCATGATGTGCTCGGCGGCCATGAGGAGATCGTCGAGGGTGTTCGAGAGGCCGCGCTTCAGGAAGACGGGCTTCCCGGTGCCGCCGACCTCCTTGAGGAGCGAGAAGTTCTGCATGTTGCGGGCGCCGATCTGCACGACGTCGGCG
>CAZCER010000417.1:0-3164 GCA_964497385.1 uncultured Armatimonadia bacterium
CGGAACACCCTCACCCGCGCGACCGACTACCACGCGCGTTGGGGCGGCGAGGAGTTTGCGGTCATCATCTCGGAGTCCGAGCCCGCCGAAGCCGCCGCCGCGGGCGAACTGGTCCGCGCCGCCGTCGAGCGCGCCGCGATACCCCGTGAGGGTGAGTACGCCGGCGTCGTCACCGTCAGCGTCGGCGTCGCCTCCTCCACGCCTCCTCCGGCCGCCACTCCCGACGGACTGCAGACGCTTGCCGACGGCGCTCTGTACGCCGCAAAGCGCGCCGGCCGCAACTGCGTCCGCGTGGGCGCGCCGCGGATCGCGCGGTAGGCCCAAGGCGCCAAAGCCCCTGGCAGGGATCGGGTGCGATCCATCCGAAATCCCGTCGCGTCTCACCGACACGGCGCATCCCCGCGCCCACCCGAGAGGCGGAGCCCCATGTCGTCCGCGACCCACCCGTTCGCCGTCGTGCGGCTTCTCTGCGTGTTCGGCCTCGCCCTGTGCGCCGAGGCCCCCGCCCTCGGCGCGCCGCCCCCGGCGGACCAGGCCGAGGCCGTCGGCGCCCTCTGCGAGCGCCTCCTCGGCGACCGCGCGTCCGACTTCGCCTTCGAGGTCCTGACGACAGAGGGGGACGGCGGCGCCTTCGAGATCTCCGCGGAGGGCGGCCGGGCGACAATCCGCGGCTCGGACGGCGTCGCGATGGCTGCGGGCCTGAACTGGTACCTGAACCACCACTGCCACTTCCAGACGTCGCTCTACGGCGTCCAGCTCGACCTGCCGGAGCGGCTGCCGGATGTCTCACCCGCCGTTCGGCGAACGAGCCCCCATCGGTGGCGGTACTTCCTGAACTACTGCGCCTTCGGCTACTCGCTTGCGTGGTGGGACTGGGCTGAGTGGGAGCGTCTGATCGACTGGATGGCGCTTCACGGCGTGAACATGCCGCTGGCGGTCACCGGTCAGGAGGCGGTGTGGCAGGCGGTGGGCAAGCGGATCGGCCTCACCGACGACGAGATGCGCGCGTTCCTGGCGGGGCCTCCCTATCTCCCGTTCGGCTGGATGGGGTGTTTGGACGGATGGGGCGGCCCGCTTCCCCAGGCCTGGATCGACAGCCACGCCGAGTTGGGGCGGAGGATCCTCGAGCGTGAGCGCTCTCTCGGCATGACGCCGGTGCTGCAGGGCTTCACCGGACACGTGCCGCGGGCCGTCGAGCGCATCCATCCCGACGCCGCTCCCCACTCGGTGCGCTGGGTGGACTGGGAGACAACGCTCCTGGATCCCACTTCTCCGGCGTTCGGCGAGATCGCGCGCGTCTATCTCGAGGAGCAGAGGCGACTCTTCGGAACCGACCATCTCTACGCGGCCGACACGTTCATCGAGATGAACCCTCCGAGCGGCGATCCGGCTTACCTTGCGAGGCTCGCAAAGGCGATCTATGACGGCATGGCCGCATCCGACCCCGATGCGGTGTGGGTCCTGCAGGGCTGGATCTTCGTGAACAACGCCCGCTTCTGGACGCTCGAGCGCGGCAAGGCTTTCCTGGACGCCGTGCCCGACGATCGCCTCGTGTTGCTCGACCTCTACTGTGAGAAGGCGCCGGCCTGGACGCGCACGCGGTCCTTCCACGGGAAGCCCTGGATCTGGTGCGTCATCCAGAGCTTCGGACGCCAGGTCCGCCTCGAAGGCAACCCCGAACGGATCAACCACGATCTGTTCGACGCCATGGCAAGCCCCGAGCGCGGCCGCCTCTCCGGCGTAGGCATGGTGAACGAGGGCATCGACTACAATCCCGTCGTCTTCGATCTCCTCTTCGAGACGGCGTGGCGCGAGAACCCGGTCGACCTCGATGACTGGGTGCGAGAGTACGCCCACCACCGCTACGGAGCCGATCTCCCCGAGGCCCGCATCGCTTGGCGCGCCCTGTTCCGCTCCGCGTACCAGGGCAACGAGCACTCAACCTCAAACGTGGCGCGACGACCGTCGCTTGATCCCATCGGCGGCGCCGCATATGACGTGGACGAGACGGCTCGGGCTTGGCGGGAGCTGCTCGCCTGCTCGAACCGACTCCGTGACGTCGACACGTACCGCTTCGATGTGGTGAACGTGGGCCGACAGGCGCTCGTGAACCTCGCTCCCCGTCTGCACGCCGAGGCCGCGCGCGCGTTCCGAGCGGGCGATGAGGGGGCGCTGCTGACGGCCGCAAGGCGCTACGAGAGCCTCTTGCGGGACATCGACCGCCTCCTCTCGACTCGGAAGGAGTTCCTGCTGGGGCGGGATCTCGAGAACGCGAAGCGCTGGGCGACCGCCCCGGACGAGCGCGCGCTCCTCGAGTGGAACGCCCGCAACGTGATTACGCTGTGGGGCGGAGGGCGGAATCTGAACGACTACGCCTGCAAGGAGTGGGGGGGACTCGTCGGCGGGCTGCACGTTGGTCGCTGGCGCATCCTCGTCGAGCACATGCGGCGGGCGCTGCGGGAGAACCGCGCCTTCGACGCCGCGGCCTGTGAGACGGCGATCTGGGAGTTCGAGCGTGACTGGACGCACGGAAGCGAGGCCCACCCGTCGTCCCCGAGAGGCGACTCGGTCCGTGTCGCCCTTGAGCTGCTCGAGACCTACGGCGACCTGTCGCCGTGCGACGCGCCGAGCCTCACGACCGGCAAGCCCGCGCGCTGTTCGCGGGCTCTCGCGGCCTACCCTCCGGAATACGCGAACGATGGCGTCACTTGGGACCGGAGCCGCCACTGGGCCACCGATGTCGCGGATGGGAGCGAGGCGTGGTGGCAGGTCGATCTGGAGGCGCCGACGGAGGTGTCCCGCATCGTCGTGGTCGGCTACTACGGCGACGAGCGCTCCTACGGGTTCACGGTGGAGATTTCCCTCGATGGAGAGACTTGGACGATGGTCGGCGACCTCCGGGACAACTCCGAGCCCTCGACGGCGGCCGGCTGCACCGTCCGCTTCGAACCGACAACCTGTCGCTTCATCCGTGTGAACCAGACGAGCAACTCCGCCAATACGGGTCGCCACTTGGTCGAGGTCATGGCGTACGCGGAGTAGCCCCCGCGGCCGCGGCCGGAGGACGGAGGCGGAGGGTGGAGCACTCAGCGGCAAGGGGGCGGCGTTGAGTCGGGAGGGCCGCCCGTGAGACGATGGTTTCGTGGCCTGTCGATTCGCTGGCG
>CAZCER010000417.1:3174-5153 GCA_964497385.1 uncultured Armatimonadia bacterium
GCCGTCGTCCTGCTAGCCGCCCTGGCCCTTGAGGGCGTCACGGTCTACGTCCCGATGCGACGCAGCATCACCTCGAGCATCGAAGAGAGTCTCGAACTCGCGACCAAGCAGATCCTCTCCACCGTGGAGACCTCAGCGAGCACCTCGGTCCGGAACCACCTCCGAGCCAAAGCCGAAAGCAGCCGGCACATCGTGGAGGACCTTTGGCGGCGCGCCGAGTCCGGCGAGTTCAGCGAGCAGGAGGCGCGGTCGCGCGCCGTCGCGACGCTGTTGAGCCAGAAGGTCGGGAGCACCGGCTACATCTACTGCCTGGACAGCTCGGGCACGCTGCGGGTCCACCCCGTCGAAGCGCTCGTCGGACAGGACGTCAGCGCAAACGGGTTCGTCCAGCGGCAGACGGCGCTGAGAGAAGGCTACATCGAATACGATTGGGCGAACCCGGGCGAGCCGGCCCCAAAGCCCAAGGCTCTGTACATGACGTACTTCGAGCCCTGGGACTGGATCGTGTCCGTCTCCAGCTACCGCGAGGAGTTCGCCGAACTGGTCACCGTATCGGACTTCCGCGACGCGGTTCTCGCGCACTCCTTGGGCCCCACCGGATACAGCTTCGTCATCACCAGCGAAGGCGATCTCGTCCTGCACCCGCAGCGCGAAGGCGAGAACATACTCAACGAGACGGACGCGTCCGGGCGCCGCTTCATGGAGGAGATGTGTCGCGCGAAACGCGGGCGCATCAGATACCCCTGGAGGAACCCCGGCGAGGCCGAACCGCGCGAGAAGATCGTCTGCTTCGATTACTTCCCGGAGTTCGACTGGATCGTGGCTTCGTCCGTCTACGTCGACGAGATCGAGAAGCCGCTGCGCGTGCTGACCTACGCGATGGCGGGGACGGCCGCAGTCACCGTGCTTCTCGTCTTCGCCGTGACCGCCGCCGTCTCGGCGTCCATCACACGCCCGCTCGATCGACTCATCGGCGCCCTGGCCCGAGGGGCCGAAGGCGACCTCGATGAGCGTCTCGACGCTCAGGCCGGCGGCGAACTGGGGCTTCTGGCTCGGTACTACAACCAGTTCATGGACGCCCTACGCGACTCCCGAGCGAGGCTGCAGGCGTCGGAGGCGAACTACCGCAGGCTCTTCGAGAGCGCCGTCGAAGGCGTCTTCCAGACCACTCCCGAGGGGCGGTTTCTGTCGGCGAACCCATCGTTCGCCGCGATGCTCGGCTACGATGGGCCCGAGGCGATGCTCGCCTTGGTGACGGACATTCGGTCGCAGATCTACGCCGACCCCCAAGACAGGGACCGCCTGCTGGCCCTCCTGGAGGCCGAGGGCGTCGTCGAGGCGTTCGAAACGCGTTTCGTCCGGGCCGACGGCGCCGTGGTCCCGGTGTCCGTGAGCGTCCGGCTCGTACGCGACGAGGCCGGACTTGTCACGCGGCTCGAGGGCTTCGCCGCCGACATCACGGAGCGGACGCGCGCCGAAGAGGAGCGACGGCGGTTCGAGTCCGAGATCCACCGCACGCAGCGTCTGGAGAGCCTCGGCGTTCTCGCAGGGGGCATCGCGCACGATTTCAACAACATCCTCGGAGCGGTCACCGGGTACACGGAGTTGGCTCTCCTTCATCCCGAGGTTCCCGAAGCGGTGCGCGAGAACATGCGCCAGGTGCTCACCGGCGCGCTTCGCGCCAAAGACCTCGTGACCCAGATTCTCGCGTTCAGCCGCAAGGCCGACATGGAGCCCAGAATGCTCGAGGTCGGCCCGCTGATCCAGGAGGCCGCTCGCTTCCTTCGAGCTTCGCTGCCGGCCACCATCGAGATGCGCTGCCGCATCGACGATGGGTGTCTCCCCATCGTCGCCGACCCCACCAAGATCCACCAGGTGATCGTCAATCTGTGCACCAACGCGCACCACGCGATGCGCGACGCGGGAGGCGTGCTGGCGATCGATGCGGCCCCGGCCGTGCTGGACGAGGAGGCCGCCGA
>CAZCER010000418.1:0-5100 GCA_964497385.1 uncultured Armatimonadia bacterium
ACGCCCTCGGCGTCCTCGAGCGGGCCGTTGCCCTCGCGGAGCCCCAACTCGACGCGGACACGGTCCGGCGCGCCCGGACGAACCTACTCGCTGAGGGCACGCGGACCGAGGCGCTGGCCCGCGCGCTCGGAGCGCTCTCCGAGTCTGACCACGCCGGCCCAAACTGCTGGGCGGCCGTGTGGCTCCTGTCGCGGATGGACGGCATGCGGTTCGCGCGCGAGCAGCGCGACCTGTCCGTTCCGGACCTCACGGCGGTCGACGCGCAGACCTTCTACGAGAACGTGTTCTACGCGGTTGAGGCTCGGATCCGCTACCCGTGGGCGGCTGCCGTGAGTGAGAAGGACTTCCTGCAGCACGTGCTCTCACCGCGTGCAACGGGCGAGCCGCTCCAGCGCTGGCGGAGGCACTTCTATAGCGCGCTCGCCCCGGAGGTCGAGGACTTGGGCGCGGGGGACGTCGACCAGGCGCGCGCCGTGGCCGCGAACGCTTATGGCGACTACTTCCAGTACGAGGGAGACACGACGTGGGAGGACTTCGGTCTGCTCACCTCGCTTGCCGTTCACGAGGGACGGTGCGAGGACTGCAGCAACGTCCTCAACGCCATGCTCTGGGCCGTCGGCATCCCCGCGTGCCAGGCCTATACGCCTCTCTGGGCCGATGCGGACGGCAACCACGCCTGGACATGGGTGCGTGGGGTCGGCGAGCCGCCCGGCGACGGGCGCGGCGCCGCGAAGGTCTATGTGAAGACGTGGGACGGAAACGAGGACGTGACCGCCGACTACACGCCGGTGACGACGATCGCCGTCGAGACGGCAGCGGACTCCACGGAGCCCGCGCTCCTGAAGGCCTGGAACTCCGGCGAGTGGGGCAAGATCGCCAGCGCCCCCATCGTGGACGGCGTGGCGACGTTCGAGAACGTCGGCTGTCGTAAGCCGATCGTGCTTCTCGCCAGCGTGCCGGGCGAAGCCGACCGGCTCTACGATGTGCGGCCTGACGGCTCCGTGGCGCCCATGTCACTGGAGCCCCGACCCGATGCCGTCGGGACCTCCTTCGAGGTCGTCTTCGGCAAGGCGTGCGACCTCGGGGAGTTCGAGCCCGATGTCCAGTACACGCTCGAGGCCTACACGCTCGACGGCTGGCTCGAAGAGCGTTCCGAGCGCGTCCCGACCGGGGCGCTCTCGTTCGTCGGCCGGCCGGATCGGCTCTACCGGATCGTCGGCCAAGGCATCCGCGAGCGACCCTTCACCGTGAGCCTCGACCCGGAGTCGGGCGAAGTCGTCACGGTGCGTAGGTAGGCGTAGGGTCTGGTCATAGGGCCCACATCACCGTCGCGAGGGAGCCGCCCCGGCGGGACTACGGTGACTCTCCGCGAGCACCTCGGCGAAGGCCCTCTCTCCACGTCGAAGAACCACCTCGTCCACCCACCCGAGCAGGTGGAAGACGCTTCCGAACGCGGCCACGTTCAGCGTGTGGCCGGTCTCGTGACGGAAGAGGTCATCCGCCTCCCATGGCTCGAGTCCATGGTGGCAGAATGCGATGTTCGCGCAGTTCCAGCCGGTGCGGGGCAGATTGGCGAGGCCGCCGTGAAGGAGCAGCGTGCCGGTCGCGGAGTCCAGGCCGACCGAACGGATGCGGCACGCGCCCCGGTTCCTCGCCGCGAGCGATGCGACGAGGTTCGCCGCAAGCACGCAGACGCCGAGCGCGGTGGACGGCCACGAGAGCGGCATCAGCCAGCTCAGCCAGCCCAGCGCCGCCCGGTAGGCGGGGCTCCGCCTCGCGCGAGAGATCGAGGACGGGAGAGCGACGGCCGCCACCGCGAGGCCAACCGGGCCGACCAACCACGCCAGGACCGCGGCATTCGCCCCGGCCGCGAGCCCCAAACCCATCCCGAGCATGGCGGCCGTGCCTCTCGAGGCGCATCGCGCGTGCCAGGTCGACGCAAGCGTATGGGCGAGCACCATCGCCGCGGCCACGGCGACGGAGCCCCAAAGGGGGACGCTCAGCACGGCGAGCGCGGCCCCCGCCGCTCCGATCGCGGCGCAGCCGCCGGTGAGCGCGTCATGCGTCGGGGGCGGCTCACGGCCATGGGCCCCATCGCTCTCGTGGATCACGAGCCGCCTCCCCCTGCCACCAGCCGCAGCACGAAGCCTCCTCGCGGCGGCATTGTGTGCTCCCATCGGGCGCCGACCGCGAGGTGTCGGGCTCGCACCTCGGTGACCGCGTCCGCGCCCTCATCCACAAGCACTCCGTGGCCTGCCCCGCCGAGGGCATCGAGGTCGAGGCTCAGCTCCCGTGCCCGGTCCTCTCCGTTCAAGCCTGCCACGAACCACTCCGACCCAGCCCTACGCGCAAGCACCACGTGGCTACCGGGCTCGCCCGCGAGGAAGCGCGTCTCGTCCCACCGCGCCGGCGCCTCACGGAGGACGGCTTGCGCTTCCCGGGGCAGCGCGGCGTAGGCCTCCGGAGCGTCCGCATAGTGGATGAGGCCCGAGCTGAACACGATCGCGGTCGCGAGTTCGTGCGCGGCTGTAGTGAGGCGTCGGTGCGCCTTCATCGTGAGCGCCACGGGGGTGCCGTCCATCGGGCCGGCGACGTTTCGAGTGAACGGGAGGATCGTGTTCAGCTCGGCGGCGCGCTCCGGGAAGTCTTGGTCGAACATGTAGGACTCCGCGCCCAGGACAGCTTCACACGTCAGCAGGTTGGGATACGTCCGCTGCCAGCCGCGCGGCAGCGTGCAGCCGTGCAGGTTCACGGTGAGGCGCCTGGTCGCGGCGTCGCGCAGGCACGCCTCGACGGCCGCCATGGTCTCCTGCCGGTCCGAGCACCAGAAGTCCACCTTCACGCCACTCGCACCGGCAGCGCGCAACTCGTCGAGCTTCCTCCGCCGCGACTCCGCGTCGTAGAAGTCGTTCGCGGCCGTCCACATGAGGATCCACACACCGTCCCGCGCCGCCTGGCGGGAGACCTCGGCCACGTCCGTGTCCCACCATCCGGCATCGAGGAGCGAGTACTCCCACCCGTACCGATGGGCCATCTCGAGGAACTCTGGATAGCGCTCCGCGTTCGGGCCGTCCGGGTAGGCCCACCAGCTCCACGAGGCCCGGCCGGGGCGGATCCAGGACGTGTCTCCGATCGCGCAGGCGGGCGCGAGGTCGGTGATGGGCGTCGACATCACGATGGAGCCCGGGTTGTCTGCGAGCACGATGACGCGCCACGGCATCGTCCACGGGAGCGGGTGAGTGGGGTAGGGCGAGGCCGTGTGCGTGACGCCGCCCGTGCGCTCGTCGGCCTCCGCGAACCGGATCGTGTACAGGCCGCCTGTCGAGTCCGGGCCGAGGTGGCATCCGCAGTAGTTCGCGCCCGTGCCCGACTCGGAGATGAGCACCCACGCGCCTGCGGACGGCACGTGGAACAGCGCGGGGAAGGTCCAGCCCCGCGCGTCGCCGTGCCGTGAGCGAGGCGGCGGGTCGCCCGGTCGCACGGTGTAGTAGTAGTCCTCATAGGCCGGGCTCACGCTCGTCGCGGGGGCATACGGCTGGAGCCACGCCCGGGAACTCGCCGGCACGCGGAAGCCGGTCCGTTCCTCGGTGACGGCGAGCGTCTCTCCCCTCGCGCCCGGCAGCCGGTAGCGGAAGGCGACGCCCTCGTTGCCCGCGTCGAGGTCGATCGCCATCCGCTCTCCGGCCGCGTTCCGCAGAACCACCGTTCGGCTGCGGTGCGGCTGGTCGACCTCGGTTACGGGCCCCGACACGAGCCGGTAGCTCTCTCTGCGTTCCCGCTCCGGACCCACGGACACGACGGCCAGGCCGCGACTGAAGTCAGCATCCTCGCACCGTAGGCCCATCGGTGACTCGCCCAGGACCACCCGACCATCCCGCGCGACGCGGTACGACAGAGCCCCCTCCCCGTCGAGCCGGACGGACAAGACGTTTCGCCCGTCGGGCGAGCGGAGGTCGGCGATGGGAGACGCGACCGTGAGAAGCAGCGCGAGCAGGACGGGTGTGGTCATGGGCGGAGGTTCGGCAGGCACCGGGCGAGGCCTGCCTGGGGGAGATGGCCAGGGGGCAAGCGGCTAGGCCAGCAGGGCGACGAACTCCTCCGGGGTCAGACCGGACGCGCGCACTATCGCCGCGACCGTGCCCCGGTGCAGGTCTCCAGCGTGCGCGGGCACCGAGACGGTCCGCTTCGACTCCGGGTGCCTGAGGATGCGGTGCCCACTTGTGGACCGGCGCTCGACGAAGCCGGCGCGCCGGAGTGCGCCGAGCGCCTCACGGGCGTTCAGGACGGGCAGCTCAGGCATGGACGGCCTCGGCGGGCGGGACCGCGACACGCCGCAGGAGGGCCTCGCGAGACTCGCCGAGAGTCACCCGCACGTCCGGTCCCTCTACGGGAGCCGGGTCGCCGTCCTCCGCGAGGACGCTCAGGTAGGCGGCGATGGCGTCCTCGGCCATCAGGAGGGCCTCTGTCAGGGAGCCGCCCTCCGTCACACAGCCCGGCAACGCGGGGACGACGACGGTGTAGCCGCCCTCTTCGGCGGGGGTCAACACAACGGTGTAGGTCATGGCGCGCCCCTCTCGTCTCCACCTTCTTCCGGCGCGCCGGCGTTCCTGCGGTCCGCCGCCCTCGCCTTCACTCCGCCCCGAGCACCTCCGTCTCCCAGTTGGTCGGCAGTCGCGCCATGCAGGCCTCGGCCGCGCGTCCGCCAGAGGTGTTCACGCACGCCAACAAACCCCTTGACACGATCCGCCGGGGGGGGGCACACTTGCGGCGTCTGTAGTCGGCTACGGCAGCGAGCAGCGAGCGATCCGTGGGTGCATTGTCTTCGATGTCCTCTGGGGGGTGCGAGGTATGCCCAGGCACACAGCCCCGTCACGCGCCGCCACTCGACTCGTTTGGGTTGTCGCGATTCTGGTTGCCCCGTGTCGCGCCGTCTGGGGGCAAGGCGCTGAAGACCCGTTCAGTGCCGCGACAGAGCAGTTTCCACCCGTCGCGGAGGGTGTGGACCCCCTCGAAGGCCCCTTCCTGTGCGTCATCCCTCCGGAGCCCGAGTGGGCGAGTGAGCGGCCCGAGGAGTTCCTCCGCGCGAGCATCGGTGGGCAG
>CAZCER010000419.1:0-5089 GCA_964497385.1 uncultured Armatimonadia bacterium
CCGGCTACGCCGTGGAGCACAACGGCTTCCGACTCGAGGTCGTCGGCATGAACGGCCCGCGAATCACCGACGTCCGCGTGGAGCGGCTGCCCGAGCCGAACGGCGCACGCGGTTAGTCCGCGTCCTCTCCGAGGCGTCGCTCCAGCCGACGAACGCGTTTCAGCAGATCCGGCAGCTTCGCGAGCGCCGCCACGGAGCGCAGGTGCTGCTGGAACCCGGTCGCCGGGTGGCCGGCGACCGCCTCGCCCGCCGCCACGTCCTGATACACGGCCGCCGCGCCGGCGACCTGGGCCCCCGCGCCGATCGCGATGTGATCGCGGAGCATGGCGGCGCCGCCGATTACGGCGCCATCGCCGATCCGAGTGCTCCCCGCGACCGCCGTGCATCCGCAGACGATCACGTGCCGCCCCAGTTGGGCGTTGTGCGCGATCTGCACGAAGTTGTCGATCTTGCAGCCGTCGCCGATCCGCGTGGCCTCACCGGGCATCGTCGCGCGATCAACCGCGCTCAGCGCGCCGATCTCGACGTCGTCGCCGATCGCGACCGAGCCCGCCTGGGGGATCTTCACCAGCCCTTGGGGCCCCGGTTCGTAGCCGAAGCCGTCGGCGCCAAGCACCACCCCCGCGTGCAGGATGACCCGCGCGCCAACGACGCAGCCTCTCAGGATCGTGACGCGGGGGTGGAGCATCCCGTCCTCGCCCACCGCCGCGCCGTCCTCGATGACGCAGTGCGCCGACACCACCGTGCGGGCGCCGATGCGCGCTTCGCCCACGACCGCGTACGGCCCGAGGTGCACTCCCTCGCCCAACACCGCGCCCTCGGCGACGACGGCGGTCGGATGGACTCCGGGCGCCGGACGAGCCGACGTGTGGAAGAGAGCGAGCGCCTGAGCGAGCGCGAGTCGCGGAGAGGGCGCGCGCAAGCAGGGCGTCCCGCCCGCTTCCGCGTCCACCCCCACCACGAGAGCGCTCGCGAGACAGCCGTCCGGAGCCTTGGGCCCGAAGACAACCGCGATCTGCCCCTCCCCTGCGGCTTCGGGCGTCGCGAGGCCGGTGATCTCAAGATCCGCGGGGCCATGCAGGGTCGCGTTCAACGCGCTTGCCAGGTCATCGAGTCTCATGCGCATCGGCGCCTCTCGTGGGGAGTGGGTTGCGATGATAGAAGGCCGTGAGCGCCGCCTCCAACTGGGCGGTGCGGTCCGGCCCTTGGCCGCTGAAGTTCACATCGAGTCCAAGCCCCGCGCCCACCGAGATCGCCGTGCGCCGCGTGTCCTCGAGTATGCGCTCCCGGAGCGCGGCGTAGCGACGCGCGAGGGCTTCGGCCTCGGCCGCAAGATCCGGGGCCGCGTCCTCGGGAGGGCCGTCGGGATCCGGCGGCTCCGGCCTCTCGGGCATCGCCGACGGGCGAGTCGGCTCGAGGCCGTCGAAGAAACGCGCGGCCGCGTCCGCTTCCCGCTCGAGTTCGCCCTCCAACTCGCGCGTCCGCGCGCGGGAGTCGGCGGCGCGTTCACCGGGCGAGTCTTCCCGCCGCGCGGGGGCGCCGGACACGTCCTCCTCCGCGCGGGTTGGGGCCTCCGACGGCGGCGTCCAACCAGAGCGCAGACGGGCCGCGGCGGCCTCCGCCTCGGCCTCGGCGGCGCGATCCCACCGCTCCGCCGGTTCGGCGCCAGGTCCGCGAATCTCTAATGTCGTGGCCCTCGCGTCCGCGATCTCGCGCGCGGCCTCCTCGGCGGCGCGAGAGAGGCTCTCGGCCTCGGCCGCAGTCCGCGGAGGAGGTTCCGAAGCCGCTTCGGCTGGCCGGCTGCTCGTGGGCTTCGGCGCGGGCTCCCGACTGCGGTCCACGATGTCGCGAAGGCCGGATTCGGTCTGCACCAAGGCCGCCGCCTCGGCCGAGCGATCCTCTGGGTGCGAGAGCGGCGGGTCTTCCGGACTGAGGTCGGCGGCCGTTAGCGGCGGAAGTCCCTCGGCGCTCTCGGGCTCGGGGAGGTCGGCGCCCAACGCCAGGAGCCGCGCCTCGACGCGCTCGAGTTCCGCCTGCGCGGGATGAAGTTGAGCCAGGCGCTGGAGGTCGGCGCAGGCCGCCTGCCGTTGGGGCGTCACGAGCGGCTCGGCTTTGCGCGCGCATGAGCAGAGGAGAGCGAGGAGCGCGAACGCGAGCGCCCCCCGCACGATCGCAAGGGATGCGTGCGTGGGGGCGCGGGGAACCACAGCAGTCACCTCGGGTCCATCGGCGCCGGACGGCTACTGACCCAGAGCCTCGATGACCTTGTCCGTGAGGTCGGTCCCGCCCCACTGGACGAGAGGGATCACGTTGCGGCGGAAGCCGCCCTCTTCCATCGGCTCATAGACGAGCAGAGCGTTCTGGAGACAGATGGTCGCGCCGGCCTGGGTGCAAGCCGACTCGATCGCAGCCTTCAGCTTGTCGCGCATGCCGCTGAGCAACTCGTTCTCGCGCTCCATCATCTCCTGCATCAACTTGGTGGCCATGGTCTCCACCGCCGTGGTGCGCGCGGTGCGCAGCGCGGTGAGTTCATCGAGGCGCTTCTGCTGGTCCGCGGTGATCTGGGCCGCGGGGAGGGAGACGAGGGTGTAGAACTCGGTCTCGTTCGCGCTGTTCTTCGCGAGCAGGTCCTGCAGCTTGGTCTGCTGGGCTTCATCGAGTTGCGCGCCCGGCTTCATCTGCAGCAGTCGCAGTTCGGCGGCGGCCTGCGCGTCTTCGGCGGACAGGAAGATGAGTGCGGAGTGAACGGAGTACTCCTCATCCTTCTCCGTCCGGACGTCGTTGAGCTGCGTCTGCACCTGGACGAACGGCGCCGCCTCGGCCTGGACGCGGTAGACGTCGACATAGGCGACGGACTGCGCCTGCACGGCGGTCGAGAGCGTAGCGAGCACCAGGGGCAGCGACGCGGTCAGCGTCCCGGCTAGCTTCATCGGTTCACTTCCGTTCAGATCGAGGTGGGCGGCGGCGATCCCGGCCGGCTGAGCGGGCCCGGCCTCGCCGGCGCCGTCGCGGAGTTCCTTCTCGATGTCGTCCACGAGGCGGTCGAGATCGGTCTCATCGAGCTGGCGCACAACGGCGTCGGTGATGTCGCGTCCGCCCCAGTGCACAAAGGGGACCTGCTGGGCGAACATCCCGCGCTCGTCGTACGTCGGCACCCAGAGTTCGACCGTGGTCCGCAGGCAGACGCCGGCGCCCGCTTCCTCGCAGGAGCGCTGGATGATGGCGAGGACGCGGTCCTGCACCTGCGACCGGACCTTCTCGTGGAAAGTCCCGTAGCGCTTGTCGAGACTCGCCTCCAGGTCGGCGACAGCCGCCATGTTCGCGGTCTTCGCCGCTTGCAGCTCCTTGCACTCGGCGTCCTCGGCTTCCGTCATGTCGCCTTGACGCTTCGTGATCAGCTCGAGGTACCGCTCCGCCCGCTGCTGTTCGCTCGCCTGATAGCCGCGGAGTTGGGTGAGTTCCTGGTCGGTGATGCGAGCGCCCTCGCGGCGCGAGCGGGCCAGGAGTTCGGCGGCCGTCTCCGCGTCCTCAAGCGCTAGAGTAGGGAAGGCCTTGCGGGCCGTGTACTCCCCGCGGAGCCGTTCCGCGAAGGCGGTCACTTTGTCGTTCAGCGCGGCGAAGACGCGGGAATCGGTCTCCAGCTTGGCTACGTCCAGACTCGCGATGCCAGCGGCGCGCGCGTGCGTCGTGAGCAGCGCGGAGCAGAGCGCCGCGCAGGCGAGCGTGGATGCGAGGACATGCCTCAAGGAACCGCCTCCTCTTGGCGGTGAGCCGAGCGCGCGCCGGCGACCGGGTGGTGCGCCGGCGCGGCGGGGCCGCGACCGCTGATCTAGAACGTCTGATAGAGCCCGAAGTGCGTGCGCGGAGCGCCCCTGTCGTCCAGACCCACATCGAGGCGGATCGGCCCGAGCGCGGTCGTGACGCGCACGCCAATGCCGTAGCCGATGTGCGGCGTAAAGCTGCGGTCCTCGGCGCGGTAGATGGTGCCGTCCGCGGCGGCCCACTGGCCGCCGAAGGCGGAGCCGATGTCCACGAAGGCGACGAGCTGCACGTCCTTCTTGTCGTCGCCGCCGCCGAGGTACTTGCGGAACTCCACCTGGCCGAGCACGCGGTTCGTGCCGAACCAGCGGTCCTCGCGGTAGCCGCGCAACGTGTCGGCGCCGCCCAGCCCGTAGGTCTCGAAGATCGGGGCGTTGCCGGAGACCGTGCCGTAGGAGCCGCGGAGCGCGATAACGCCCTCGTCGCCCACACTGATGAACTTCTTCACATCCACGTCGAAGCGCGTGAACAGATGCTCACTTCCAAGCCAGCGGTCGGCGTGCTCGACCTCGACGTCGAAGCGCGCGCCCTCGGTCGGGTCCATCACGAGGTCGCGGGTGTCTCGGGACCAGCGCACCTTGAGGCTCCCGACGACGCCTTGGCGCAGAGCGGGGGCGATGATGCTGACAAGGCGCGGGTCCTCGTTCACGATGCGCTCGTACCGATAGCCGGCGAGGATCCAGTTCGTCTCCTCGTCGCCGATGGGCCTCGAGGCGGTGATGCTGAGACCGCGGCGGCTCTCCTCGCCCAGCCCCTCGTAGGTCGTTCCGCTCGTGACTCCGGAGAGGCTGCTGCGGTCGACGTTGAGAGTGCGATCGTAGACCGAGACTTCGAGGGAGGTGTGGTCGCCGCCGAGCCAGGGCTCATAGAAGGTGATGTCATAGAGGTGGACGGAGCCGTACTCGATGCGGCCCGAAAGGCGCCGGCCCATGCCGCCGAGATTCTTCTCCTGGTACTCGGCGAAGCCCAGGATGCCGTCGCGGTTGGAGTAACCCACGCCGAGGCTGAGGACGCCCGTCTTCTTTTCGGTGATCCCAATGATGATGATGATGTCTCCGCGCTCCGGACCCGGCTCGTACCGCGGGTCGACGGCCTCGAAGAGATCGAGGTTCCAGAGGCGGTTCAGGTCGCGCTGCAGGTCGTCCAGACAGAACGGATCGCCGATCTGCTGCTTGAGTTCGCGCTCGACGACCTTGCGCTTGGTCTTGTCGAGCCCCTCGATCTCGATGTCGTAGATGTAGTACTCCAGCACCGAGAGCGTGACCATGCC
>CAZCER010000420.1:0-5054 GCA_964497385.1 uncultured Armatimonadia bacterium
CATGACGGACGTGGTCGTCTTCGTGCCCATCGCGCTGATGGGCGGGATCGTCGGGAAGTTCTTCCGCCCGTTCGGCGCGACGGTCGTGTTCGCGACGCTCTTCAGCCTTCTCGTGTCCTTCACGATCACCCCGATGCTCGCGTCGCGCTGGCTCAACCGCAAGGACGCGGCGCACGGCGGGGGCGACGAGGGCGACGTGGGGGAGCGCGCGGTGCGCCTCCGGACCCCGTACGTGCGCGTGCTGGACTTCAGCATCAGCCGATGGGGTCGCTGGGTGACGGTTGGCACCTCGGTCGTGCTGCTTGTCGCGGTGGCGGGCGCCATCCTGCCCGGCTTGGGCGGCAACTTCTTCTCGGACGCCGACCAGGGCGAGTTCACCGTCTACATCGAGCTTCCGATCGACAAGAACATCGACGCCACCGACGCCAAGGCCCGCGAGGTCGAGGCGTTGCTCACGCAGTACGAGGAGATCAAAGCGACCGTCAGCGAGGTCGGGCGCTCGGCGAACAGCAGCGGCGCGAATCTCGCGCAGATTTCGGTGAAGTGCTATCCCCGCGCGCAGAAGCTGCCGCGGCTGTTCGCTTCGATCCGCGGCTTGGAGTACGTGAAGACCAAGAACAAGGAGACTGGTGAGGTCGAGAGCCAGCGCATCCCGCACATCAGCGAGTTTGTCGCTCAGCTCCAGAAGGAGCTGAGCGTCGTGAGCGGGGCGACGATTCGCGTCCGCGGCGCTTCTCAGGGCCCGGGCGGAGGCGTGAACCCGATTGAACTTGAGCTGTACGGGTCGCGTGAGGCGGGCCTGATCGACTACGCGGAGCGGATCCGCGACCGGCTCCTCGAGGAGCAAGGGCTCGCGGACGCCGACATGAGCTACAAGGCGGGACGTCCGGAGATCCAGGCGAAGGTCAACCGCGCTCGCGCCGCGGAGTTCGGGATCACCGCGGCGGAGATCGCGATGGTCGTGCGGACCGCGGTCGAGGGCGACACGACGCTCAAGTACCGCGAGGCGAGCAATGAGTTCGACATCCGCATCGAACTCCAGGGCGAGGACACGCGGGGCGCCGCGGACATCGGCCAGATCCTGGTGGGCGTTCGGAACGGACGACCCCTGCGGCTGTCGGACGTGGCGGACGTCGTTGAGGGGTACGGCCCGGTTGAGCTGACGCGCAAGAACCGGCAGGACATGATCACGATCGGACTCGACCCCGGGGCCATCTCCGACCAGGAGGCCAACACGATGCTCCTGCGGATCATCGAGGAGGTCCCGCCTCCGGCCGGCGTGACCACCAAGGTCGGCGGCTCGGTCGAGATGATGCAGGAGTCCTTCGGGTACATGATCGAGGCGCTCACGCTCGCGATCGTTCTGGTGTTCGCGCTCCTCTGCATGCTCTATGAGAATTGGTTCCAGCCGCTCATCATCATGACGGGCGTTCCGATGGCGGTCACCGGAGCCCTGATCGGTCTGAAGACGGCGAAGTGCGGCATGGACATCTTCGCCATGATCGGACTGATCATGCTCATCGGCCTGGTGGCGAAGAACGCGATCCTGCTCGTCGACTACACGAACACGTTGCGCGCGCAGGGCTACTCACGGCGCGACGCGCTCCTCCGCCCGGGTCCGACGCGAATGCGCCCGATCATCATGACCACGATGACGCTCGTGCTCAGCCTCCTGCCGATCTCGACAGGCATGGGCAAGGGCTCCGAGTTCCGCCAACCTCTCGGCGCCTCGGTCACGGGCGGCGTGCTCTTCGCGACGTATCTGACGCTCGTCGTGGCGCCCGCTCTCTACACGTTCATGGACGACCTGCAGACGCTCTACGTGCGCGTGAAGAGCGCTCTGGCCTGGTGGATCTTCCGCGTCGGGCCGGGCGAGGGAGGCGGCGAGACGACGGAAGGTCCGTAGGGGAGTCAGGTGGAAACGGAGACGCGCCTTATCAGTTGAGGCGTGTGTGCTCCGCTCAATCAAGGGTAGAATACGGGCGTCGCAATGTGACGCAGGTGAGTCCACGCGGGGCGCGGAATGGTGCGTCCCGCGTGGCCCAGTTTTCCGATCCCGCCGCTCGAACGGGAGCTGGCGCGTCGGTGGCCCGCTGTGGGATGGGAGCTGTACCGCAGGCGGGTAGGTACGGCCCCTCACGGACGTGGGAGAGAGAGCGCCGGCATGGCGGGGAACAAGTGGAGTCGGGAGAAGATCATCGCGATGATCCGGCGCTTGCACGCGCAGGGCGTCGACCTCTCCCCCACCGGGATCCGCCGCACGCACGGAGCCCTCTTTTCCTCGGCGCGCTCCCAGAGCCATTTCGGAAGCTGGCGCGACGCGATCCGCGCGGCGGGTCTCGACTACGCCGAGATCAAGCGCGGCGAGCAGGTATGGAGCCGTGAGCGCATCACCCGCGCGATTCGCCTGGCAAGCGAGAAGGGCGAGGACCTTCTCTCCGCCGAGTTCAAACGCGATCACAAGCAGCTCTACTCCGCCGCCTGCGCGCGGCGCTACTACGGAAGCTGGCGGCGCGCGATCGAGGCCGCCGGACTCGACTACGAGCGCATTCGCGGTGAGCACTTCTGGTCCAGGGAGCGCATCATCGAGGCGATTCGCGACCTGCACAAGGCCGGGCGCTCTCTGAACTGGTCCGCCGTGAACCGCGACCACGCGAGCCTCTATCGCGCCGCGCGAAGACGCGAGAACTTCGGAAGCTGGCAGGCGGCGCTCGAAGCGGCGAGCGTTGCGGCCGCGCCGAAGGCTCCGACGCGCCAGTGGACCCGCCACCGGATCGTCGAGGAGATTCGACGCCTGCACCGTGAGGGGTTCGACCTGTCCCAGAAGTCGGTCATGGAGACCCACGGCGCGCTGCTGGCCGCCGCGAAGAGTTCGCGCTACTATGGGACCTGGCGCCGCGCGTTGGAGGCGGCGGGGATCGACTACGAAGCCGTGCGCCATCGCCACAGGCGGACCGGCGAGCCGGCCTCGCCCCGCGAGGAGAGACGGACCCTAGGCGCCGATGCCGACTAGGGCCGCTCCGCACGCACGTCGCCGCGCCGGTCGGTCTCTTCCTTCCCACCAGGGGGACTACAGAGCGTGGATACACCCGACTCCTTGCGCGACAAGCTCAACTCACTGCACGGGCAGGGCTACGCGGCCTACCGGTCGCTAGCCGGCGCCTACGACTTCGGTCACTTCGCCGTGCTGATCGACCACGTCCAGCGCGACGCCCAGGCTTCTCCGACGCGCCTCCGCCTCCGGGTCGAGCAGCGCGTGGCGGCCTTTCCCCGACGGTTCTTCGCGACACGCGACGCCTCGATTGCTACGGCCGACTGGATCGCGCGCCGCGCTGCGGACGCTCTTTCCGCGGCCGGCGGCAAGCGTCCGGGGGCGGGGCTTGCGGTTGACGCGGGAGGGCAGGTCATCCTCGAGCGCACGGCCGCCGTGATCGGCTCCGACTACGTCGAACTGCGCCTCAACCTGGGCGTCCCCTCGCGCGGCCGCAACGTGGACTCCGAGGAACTCACGCGCGTTTTGTTTTCGGACGTGCCGGCGCTGGCGCGCGAGGCGCTTCTGTTTCAGAGCCGGACGTCGGAGATCCTACGGCGGCACGTGGAGTGCTGCGAGGACCAGCGCGCCCTGCGTCGATCGCTTGAGGCGATGGGGTTGGCGGCGTTCCTCGCCAACGGCTCCCGCCCGGCCGGTCTCCGGGGCGACGAGCGCGCGGACGCTTCCGGACCGGCCGCCTACTCGGCTCCGGCGGGGCGCGAGGTGGAGGTCACGCTGGCCAGCGGGGCGACGCTGACAGGGCTCGGGATACCGAAGGGCGTCACGCTGATTACGGGCGCGAGCTTCCAGGGCAAGAGCACGCTCCTGGAGGCCATCGGGCAGGGCGTCTACGACCACGTTCCCGACGACGGTCGCGAGTGGATCGTCACGGACGAGAGCGCGGTCGTCGTCCGCTCGGAGGTCGGGCGGTCCGTGGCTGGGGTGGACATGCGGTTGTTCGCGCGGTCGCTCCCGGGTTGCGACGACGCGGCGCTGTACTCGTCGGCCGGAGCGTCCGCCTCCGTCTCGCAGGCCGCTTCGGCGGTGGAGGCGATCGAGGTCGGGGCCAAGCTGCTCCTCTTCGACGAGGACGCTTCCGCTCCGAGCTTCCTGAGCCGCGACGCTCGGATGCAGCGACTGATCCCCGCGAAGAAGGAAGCGCTCATCCCGCTGGTCGACCGCGCGCGCACCCTGTACGACGCGCTCGGGGTCTCGACGATCGTCGTCTCCGGCGGATGCGGCGACTTCATCGAGGTCGCGGACCTGGTCCTTCAGCTCGATGAGTTCGAGATCCGGGACGTGACGCGGCAAGCGCGCACCATCGCGACCAAGACGCCGAGCGAGCGGAAGGGGGAACGCGACCTCAAGCGATTCGCGCTCAAACCGCGGCTCGTCCGTCCGACCTCGGTGGATCCACACCGGGGGCCGAAGCCGAGCAAGGTGACCGTTCACGACGGCAGCACGATCGCCTTCGGCGCGCATGACATCCGTCTCGGGCCGGCGTCGGGGCTCCTCGACCCGTCGCAGGTTCGCGCGATCGGCGACGCGTTGGCGTACGCCAAGCGTAGCGGCGCGATCGACGGCCTGAACTCCGTGAGCGGAATCGTCGGCGCGGTGATGGAGTACGTGGAGAGGAACGGCCTCGAGTCGATCTCTCCGCATTTCGGCAGGCACCCCGGCGATCTGGCCGCGTTCCGACCGCAAGAGCTGGCCGCGGCCCTCAATCGGCTCCGGTCGTTGCGCGTTGACACCGACCCGGCCGCGGCCCGGGAGCACGCCGCGCGCATCGCGGAGACGGAGGAACCGGAGGCCGAGGCGGAGGTGGCCGTTGGCGAGGCCGAGGCCGGGGCGCTCGAGGAAGAGGCGGGCCGGGAGGAAGGCTCGACCCGGCGCCGGCGCTCGAGGCGGTCCCGGAAACGCCGCAAGCCAACGCCGGAATCGGACGCGGAAGCACTCCTCGCGCCGCCGCCTGAACCGGAGCCCGAGCCCGCCGCCCCGGAGGAGGAGCCCGCCGAGGCGAGCG
>CAZCER010000421.1:0-5050 GCA_964497385.1 uncultured Armatimonadia bacterium
GGCGAGCCCGCACGTGGTGGTCGACGGCAACATCGACGAGAACGCCCCATCCGCGACGGTCTACCCGGAGGACGTCCGCGTTCCGATCGGCGTCAGCGTCCCGTTTGGCGTCCTGTGCATCGACTCGGAGAGCGGTCGGGTGGTGACGCCGTGCGCCGCGGAGTGGTCGGTTCTCGAGGGCGGCGGCGCGGTGGACTCGAGCGGCGTCTACACCGCTCCCGACGCGAAGGTCGAGGAAGTGCGCGTCTCGGTGAAACTCGAGACAGGCCGCACCGCGCTGACCTATTTGACTGTGGACGACAGGTCCGCGGGAGGAATCAGCAAGGCGCACATCGCCCCCGCGGTGGAACTGAAGATCGGGCTTGGGCAGGCGCAACGCTTCATCGCCTATGGGACCGACGGCGACGGCCGCTTCATCGCGGGCTCCGACGCGGTGTGGATCGTCGAGGGCGGGATCGGTGAACTCACCGTGCTCGAGGACGGTTCGGCTCAGTTCCTAGCCCGGGCCGCAGGTCAGGGGGCGATCTCCGTCCGCATCGGTGAGAAGGAAGCGCGCCAGAAGATCATCGCCGTGATCCCGGGGGTCTAGCCGAACCGGGCGCGCCGTCGCCGCGCGCCCGGTTCGTATGGCGCGTGCTACATGCCGGGCGGAAGCGTGAGCTTCTCCTTGGGCAGCTTGCGGAAGGTGAGGAACCAGTCGAGGCAGGTCGCGCCCGCCTCAGGGGAGGAAACGCGCTTCTCGGCCTCGTCCGTGGTGGGCGGAGGCGGAACGATAACGTCGTCGCCCGGCCGCCAATCGGCGGGCGTCGCGCAGCCGTTCGCATCGGAGGTCTGGAGGGCGATCAGAAGCCGGAGGATCTCATCGAAGTTGCGGCCGTTCGCCGAGGGGTAGTACAGCAGGGCTCTCATCTTCCCCTTCGGGTCGATGTAGAAGACCGCGCGTATGGCATGGGTGTCGTCGGCGCTGGGCTGCAGCATCCCGTACTTCTTGGCGACCTCCATCTTGAGGTCGGCGATGACGGGGAAATCGATCTCGAGGCCCTTCCAGCCCTTGAACTCGATGCGTTCCTTGATCGACCGCATCCACGCGATGTGGCTGTAGTTCGAGTCGATGGAGAGACCGATCAGCTCGCAGTTGAGGGCGTCGAACTTGGGCTTCATCGAGGCGAAGGTCATGAACTCAGTGGTGCAGACCGGGGTGAAGTCCGCGGGATGGCTGAACAGAATGACCCACTTGCCCTTGTACTCCTCGGGGAACTTGATGACGCCTTTGGTGGTAACCGCTTCGAAGGGCGGTGCATCCTCGCCAATCAGAGGGATGGAGATGCCGCTCGCCGCGGCGCTGGAGGCGCCTTCCGTGCTTTCAACCGCCATGTAAGCCTCTTCCCTTCCGTGTCGACGTCTAGGTGCGCGGTGCACCTAGACGGAGTTCGCGATCTACCCGCATCGTCCTGTCGAGAATAGTTATCATTACTGATAAGGTCAAGCCTTTTTTCGCGGGGCCGCCGAAGCGCCCCGAGCGGGGGCTGGGGAGGGGCGGCCAGGCCCGCGTCGAATCCGAGGCAACACTCGATCCTCGGTGTATGTTGATCGTATGATGTTCCCAAGGCGCCCGCGATATGGAGGCAGTTGATGAGTCTAGACCGTCGCACTTTCCTCTCCACCACGCTCGGCGGCGCGGCCGGCGCCGTGTTAGGCCGCTCCGCGCTCGCGCAGGCCGAGCCGCCGTCGACGGACCCCTTCCAGCGCGCGCCGCTCGGCGAGACGGGCGTTCTGGTCTCGCGCATCGGAGTCGGGACCGGGATGAAGGGCTACAACCGGGAGTCGAATCAAACGCGGCTCGGGGGGGAGGCGTTCGAGAGCCTTCTCCGCTACGCCTGGGACCGCGGCGTCCGATTGTTCGACTGCGCGGACATCTACGGGACGCATCCCTTCGTAGCCCGCGCGTTGGCGGACAAGCCGCGCGAGGAGTACGCGCTTGTCTCAAAGATCTGGTTCCACGGCGGTGGAGTGCCGGAGCAGGAGCGTCCGGACGCCGACGTCGTCGTTGAGCGCTTCCTGAAGGAACTCAACACCGACTACATCGACATCGTGCAGATCCACTGCCAGATGAGCGCGAACTGGCACGACGAGCACGCACGGCAGAGGGAGATCCTCGAGGGCCTCAAGGAGCGCGGCCTCATCCGGACCCACGGGGTCTCGGTCCATTCGCTGGACGCGTTGCGGGCAGCCGCCGATTCCGACTGGGTCGATGTCGTGCACGCGCGCATCAACGCCTTTGGAGACGCCATGGATGGCCCGCCCGAGGAGGTCGCTCCGGTCATCGCGAGCATCCACGAAGCCGGGAAGGGCGTCATCGGGATGAAGCTCGTGGGCGAGGGGCGCTACCGCGACGACCCGGCGAAGCGCGATGCGTCCATTGCCTACGTCCTTGGTCTCGGCAGCGTGGACACGATGATCGTGGGCTTCGAGAGCGCCGCGGAGATCGACGACTTCGCGAACCGCGTCGAGACGGCTCTGAGAGCGAGGGCGGCGGGGGTCTGAGCCAAAGCCCCAAAACGAACGACCATGCCGAGGGGCCGCCCCCGAAGGGCGGCTCCTCTTCGCTTGGCGCGGCGAGGTCTCTCCGGTCCGAGGAAGCTCGCGGCCTGCGGGCGAACAACACGCTCGGCACAACCATGGCGCACCAAACGCCGCGGGTGGTTCGCAGGGCGCGGCGCAGGGAACCGGACTGGTGACGCTGGGCATGGAGCGCGACAGACGCGAGAGTGTGCGGCGGGCCTTGGGAGCGGGCTCCCTGGCGCTCCTGTTCGCCGTCCTTGCCCTCGCGTCAGGCTCAGAAGCCGCCGCGCAGTCCGTCGCTCCTCATGTGCTGTACGTGAACTCCTACCACCCCGGATACGCGTGGTCGGACAGGGTCCAAGCCGGGGTCTTCGAGACGCTGAGGGGCGTCTACGGCGAGGACCTCGATCTGCGCGTGGAGTACCTCGACGCCAAGCACCACGGGCTGCGGCGAGGGTCGGACCTGGGCGCCGCGCTCCGCGACCTCTGGCGCCTGAAGTACGAGGACGTCGCTTTCGACGCGGTGCTCGTCTCGGACCAGGACGCCTACGAGATGGTTGCGACGGTGCGTGACGAGTTGTTCCCCGGGGTCCCGGTGGTGTTCTGCGGCGTCGAGGACCCGGGAGTCCTGCCTCCCCTCACGACCGGAGTGCTGTCCAGCACGGACTACGGCGAGAACCTGGAGCTGATTCTGGAGGCGCTGCCCTCCACCCGGCGCATCTGGGTGGTCACGGACACGTCCACGACGGGGAAGATCAACCGGCGGAAGATGGCCGAAGCGGGCGCGCCGCTCGCGGACCGTGCATCCGTGCTCTTCTTCGACGACGGAGAGGGCGTCGAGCCGGAGGCTCTTCTCGCGCGGGTGGGCGGGCTGGGCGAGGGCGACGCCGTGTTCTTCCTGGACTACTTCAACGAGCCGGGCGGCGCCTATGTGGATCTGGCGACTTTTCTGCCGCGGCTGACGGCCGCGTCGCCCGCGCCGGTGTTCAGCCATGTCGACCACTACCTCGACATGGGCGTCACCGGCGGGCGGATGAACAGCGGCCTGGACCAGGGGCGACAGGCGGCCGCGCTGGCCCTGCGCGCGCTGAACGAGGAGCCGTTCGAGTCTCTGCCCGTCGAGACGGAAGCGTCCTACCCGACGTTTCGCTACGACAAGCTGCGCGAGCATGGCATCCCCGTCGGAAGGCTCCCGGAGGACAGCCGCATCGTCGGGAAGCCGTCTGGCTTCCTGGAGAGTCGCGGCCCGCTGTTCCTCGCCGGGGTCGGCTTCATTGTGCTCGAGATGCTTCTCATCGTCTGGCTCTTCCGGTCGCTTCGAGCCCAGCAGAGGCTCCGCGAAGAGGCGCGCCAGAGCGAGTCCCAGTACCGTTCTGTGGTGGAGAGCATCCATGACGCGTTGTACCGCCTCGACGCGGACCGGCGGGTTGCGATGATCAGCCCGGCGGGCGTCCGGATGCTCGGGTATGACTCGGCCGAGGAGTTGCTCGGCATGCCGAGCAACGCGTTTTGGGCCCCCGGCGCGCAACGCGACGGGATCATGGCGGAGATGGCCGAACGCGGCGCGGTGACCGACTACGAGGTCGAGATTCTCCGCAAGGACGGCTCCACGCTCCACGTGGCCACGTCGTCGGCCCTGATCCAGGACAGCGAGGGTCGGTTCGCCGGCGTCGAGGGGGTCTTCCGCGACATCACCGAGCGGAAGCGCGCCGAGGAGGCGTTGCGGGCCGCCGAGCGGCGGTACCGCCAGTTGGTGGACAACAGCCAGAGCCTCATCTACACCATCGAGCGGGATGGGACCATGACGTACGTGTCGCCCAGTTGGCGGGTCCAGTTGGGCTACGAGCCGGACGAAGTCGTCGGACGCGCGTTTCGGCCTCTGGTCCACCCCGATGACGTCCCCCTCTGCGAGGCGACGCTGCGCGACACGGTTTCCAGCGGCGGCGTGATGCCGGGAGTCGAGTACCGAGTCTTCCACAAAGACGGCGCCGTGCGCTGGCACCGCTCCGTCCTGGCGCCCGTCTTCACCGACGATGGTTCGGTGGGCTTCTGCGTCGGAAACGCGGTGGACATCACGGAGTGGAAGCAGGCGGAGGAGGCGTTGCGGGAGAGCGAGAGGCATGTGGCGAGCATCCTCCGCGTCGCCCCGACCGGCATCGGCGTGGTTCGAGACCGGGTGATCGCGGAAGTCAACGACCGTCTCTGCGCGATGGTGGGATACAGCGACGGCGAGCTGCTGGGCCGAAGCGCGCGGATGCTGTACGCAACCGATGAGGAGTTTGAGCGGGTCGGAAGGGTCAAGTACGCTGAGATCGCCGCGCAAAGCACGGGCACGGTCGAGACCCGATGGCGGCGCAAGGACGGCGTCGAACTCGACGTCCTGCTTTCATCCACGCCCCTGGATCCCTCGGACCTCTCCGCCGGGGTTACGTTCACGGCCCTGGACATCACCGAGAGAAAGCGCGCCGAAGAGGCGTTGCGACAGAGC
>CAZCER010000422.1:0-5049 GCA_964497385.1 uncultured Armatimonadia bacterium
TTCTCAACCTTCGCCTCAATGGGGCCGTCCCAGATAAGTTCGACGCCCTCGAGTTCACCGGCCGCCTCCTTCGCGCCCTTCTCGCAGGCGTTGAAGAAGTCGATGCCCTTGAGCTTTGGCATCATGACGATCTGGATCGGCTCGCCCGCCGCGCCGGTGGGGGCTTCGGCCGGGGGCGCTCCCGTCGCGCCCGCCCCGGTCGTGCCCGGACCCGTCCCCGGGGCGGCGGGGGCGTCGGTCTTGGGGCAGCCGCAGAGAAGAGCCAGCAGGACTATGAGCGCCGCCGACGCGAGGGCGGCGGTTAGCTTGAGGGCTGAGCTTCGCATGGTGAATCCTCCTTGAGTTCGCGCTTGCGTGCGACGAGGTTCCCTATCCACGGCACGAGGACCTGGTGTCCGAAGACCGCGGCGATCAGGAGAAGGCCGATCGCGAGCGTCTGCTCCTCCTCGCCCACGCCCACGAACAAGAGCCCGCGGCGGATGCTCCCGAGGATGAAGAGCCCCAGGATCGACCCCAGCACCGTTCCCCGCCCGCCCGCGATCGAGACGCCGCCGAGAACGCACGCGGTGATGACGTCGAGTTCGAAGTACTGCGCCAGGTCGGGCTTTGCGGTGGAGACGCGCGACGTAAGGATCGCGCCGGCAAGGCCGCAGAGCACGCCGCTCAGGGTGTACGCGAAGAGCTTCATGCCGTCCACGGGCACGGCCGCGTAGCGCGCGCCAGACTCGTTCAGGCCGATCGCGTAGAGGTACCGGCCCCAGCGCGTCCGCCCGAGGAGGATCGCGGCGGCCACGGCGAGCAGGATCAGCAGGGGGAGCTGGCCCGGCATCTCGACGCCCCCCGGCAGGTCGTACCGGCCCGCCCCAAGCATCAGGAACTGGTGCGGGAAGCCCTTGACCGACTCCCCGCCCGTGATGCCCATCGCGAGACCCCGGTACGCGGCCATCGTTCCCAGAGTGGCGATCAGCGGCGGAATGCGAACGCCGACCACCAGGAGGCCGTTGAGGAGGCCCGCGAGCCCGCCGACGACGACGGCGAGGCCGACAGCGGCCCAGATGCCGAGCCCGAGCCGCTGCCACGCGAGGCCGAGCACCACCGACGAGAGCGCGACGATGGAGCCGACGGAGAGGTCGATCCCGCCCGTGATGATGATGAGGGTCATCGCGAGGCTGACGATCCCGACCTCCGCGAAGACGCTCGTCATCGAGAAGTAGTTGTCGACGCCCCGGAACTCCTTGCGGAGGATCGCGAACGTCACCCAGACCGCGAGCAGAAGAACGGCGAGCACCGGCTCGGGCTTCGGGGGCCGCGCGTAGCGGGAGGCGCTCATCACTCCTCGCCCCCTCTCCGCTGCGCCCGCGTGCGGAGGAAGTCCGTCGTTACCGCCGCGAGCACGAGGAGGCCCTGGAAGGCCTTCTCCCAGTTGTCGCTCACGCCGAGGAGGTTCAGGCCGTTGTCGATCACGGTCAGCAGCGCCACGCCGAGAAGAGTGCCCAGCACCGTGCCGCGCCCCCCGAAGATGTTGGTGCCGCCGACGACGACGGCCGTGATGACCTTCATCTCGAAGCCGATGCCGGTGTTCGTCTGCACGGAGCTGAAGCGCGGCGCGTACGCGAGCGAGGCCGCCGCGATCAAGAGCCCCGCCGCCGTGTACACCCAGAAGTTCGTAGTGCGCTCCGAGACGCCGAGATGCCCCGCGGCCGCTGGATTGTTCCCGATCGCGTAGACGGACCGCCCAAACCGTGTGCGCGCAAGCGCCAACGCGACCGCGCCGGTGGCGATGGCGGCCGTCAGCACCGGAACCGGCGCGCCCGCCACGACGCCCTTGCCGAGCCATGAGAACGAGTCCGGCAGATCGGTGATCCACGAGCCTCCACCGAGACGGAGCACCAGGCCGCGGTACACCGTCAGCGTCGCGAGGGTCATGATGATCGGCGGGAGCTTCATGAAGGCGATCCCGCAGCCGTTCACGGCCCCGAGGACCGCCCCGCTGAGAAGCGTACCGAGTATGACCCAGCCGATCGGGCTTCCTCGACTGGCGAGCGTCCCCGCGGCCATGCAACAGAGCGCGAGCATCGAGCCCACCGAGATGTCGATGCCCGCCGTGAGAATGACGATCGTCATGCCGAGAGCGGCGATCAGCAGGTCGCTCGAGTTCACGGCCATATCGCGGATGTTCAGGCCGGAGACGAAGGTCGGATTCTTGATCGCGAGAGCGACGCAGGCCGCGACAAGAAAGCCGGCGAGCGCGAGTTCGCGTCCGATCGCGAGGCGAGGCTTGGTCCGCTCGGCCGCGCGCTCCGTCTCCTCGACGCCCTCACCGAACGCGAGGCGGAGGATCTCCTCCTTGGTCGCTTCGGCGCCGGCGAGTTCGCCGGCGACGCGCCCCCGGTGCATCACGGCGATCCGGTCGCTCAGGCCGATGAGTTCCTCCATCTCGGAACTCACCAGGATAATCGCGAGCCCCTCGTCCGCGAGTTCGCGCAGCAGCCGGTGGATCTCCGCCCGAGCCCCCACGTCCACGCCTTGTGTCGGCTCCTCGAGCACGAGCACCTTGGGGCGGGCGGCGAGCCTGCGCGCGAGCGAGGTCTTCTGTTGGTTTCCGCCGGAGAGGGTCCCGGTGATCTGCTCGATCGACGCGGCGCGCACGTCGAGCCGCTCGGTGTACTCGTGCGCGACCTCGGTCTCGCGCGTCCTGCTCGTGAACAAGCCGTTGCCCACTTCGCCAAGAACCGAGAGCGTCACGTTCTCGCGCACCGAGAGCGGCAGTACGAGCGCCTTGCCCGGCCGGTCGCCCGGCGCGAGCACGATGCCCGCCTTCCGCGCCGAACGCGGGCCCGTGAGCTTCACCCGCGCTCCGTTCACCTTCACCTCGCCCGCCGTCAGCCGCTGCACGCCGCCGAGCGCGTGCGCGAGCGCGTTCCTGCCGCATCCGGCGAGACCGGCGATCCCGAGGATCTCCCCCGAATGGAGTGTCAGGTTGACGCCCTCGAAGCGATCGGCGGCGCCCACGTCGGTGAGTTCCAGCACCGGCGTGCCCGTGCGGTCGGCCTCGGACGCGGCGACGGTCCCGGCCGTGCGGTCCACTTCGGAGCCGACCATCATGCGCACGAGGGCGTCGCGGTCCAGCTTCTCCGTGGGCAGCGTGGCCACGAGTTCGCCGTCGCGGAGGACCGTCACGGTGTCCGTGAGTTCGAAGATCTCCTCCAGCCGGTGGCTGATGTAGACGACCGCCACGCCGCGCTCGGCGAGACGCTTCACGAGGCGGAAAAGCACATCCGTCTCGGCTTGGCCCAGGGCGGCGGTCGGCTCGTCGAGGATCAGCACACGGGCGTCCTGCAGGAGCGCGCGGCCGATCTGGATCATCTGCCGGTCGGCGAGCGGGAGGTCGCCCATGCGCTCCGTGAGCGCGACGCGGACCTCCATCTCCGCGAAGAGTTCACGCGCGCGGCGGGCCATCTCGGCCCAGCTCACGATGCCGGGCGGGTTCTGGCTCCAGCGGCCGACGAAGAGGTTCTCGAGGGCGGTCAGGTCCGCGAAGTGCTCGGGCTCCTGGGCGACGAGCGCGATCCCCGCGCGCATGGCCGCGCCGGGCGAGTAGCGCGCAACCGGGCGTCCGGCGACGTGGATCTCGCCGCTGTCCGGGGCCTGCAGCCCCGCGACGATCTTCACGAGCGTGGACTTCCCGGCGCCGTTCTCGCCCACCAGCGCGTGGATCTCGCCGGGGGCGACGTCGATCGAAGCGCCGGCGAGCGCGCGCACGCCGGGGAAGGACTTGCTCAAGCCGACGATGCGCAGCAACGGCTCGCGCGATTCGGTTGGGGTGACGGTGTTCTCGGGCACGGACCGTGTATTCCGTGGACGGGCCGCCGGGTCCTACCTGGCGCGGGCCGTCTCGCGGCCGTTACCCGAACCACACCTGGTAGCCTGCGGTCGACTCGCCGCCGAGGACCGAGATGACTCCCCACACGACGCCCGCGACGAAGAAGTGCCCAAGCGCCATTCCCGCGAAGCACGGCGCGAGCCGTCGGTAGACGGCGACGCCCCCAACGCGGAGCACGGACGACTTGATGAGCCACATCAAGAGCAGCGACGCCCAGAGCGAGTCCTCGAGCGTGAGTGGAAGCGCGAACCCAAGCGGATGCAGCGGGAAGCGCGGGAGGGTGGTCCGCAGCACGATCAGCACGATGGTCACCACGCCGCCGAGGAGCGTGGCTCCCATCTTCCAACGGTTCGGCGCTTCGGGCACGTTCATCTGGTCCGAGAGGCGCTGAAACTCCGTCCGCGCGAGGAGCGTGCGGAAGCCGCCCTCGCTCGAGCCGCCCTCCAGGACGTTCGCCCCAAGATCGTAGTAGGTCGAGAGATGCAACCAGAAGGCAAGCGCGAGGCCAACCACGACTGCGAGCACGATCGCGCGCGTCATGTCCCTGCCGCGGATGCCCACACGATCGGCGATGACCACGCCCTCGAGTTCGGCGGCCGGCACCGCGGTGGCGAAGCCCCGACTCAGGAAGAAGAGACCCGTGAAGACGCTCGCGCCCCGGCAGTTCTCGCCGCCCCGCAGCGCCTCGCTTCCGGCGAAGTTCAGAAGCAGATTCCGCTGCCCCATGAACGGGAAGAGCCACACGTTCGGCACGCCGGTCTCCCCGCGCACCCGCGCGTAGACGATCATGACCAGGGCGCCGACGACGAAGTAGGCGAGAGCCGGGGCGAGCGGCAGTCCGGCCGCGAGCATCATCCCCAGAATGTACGCCGCCGAGACAAAGGAGCCCCACACGGCCAGGCGCGGTGAGAGGCCGCCGTCCGTCTCTGCTTCCCTTCCTGCACCCCTCCCGAACGCGGCCCGGAAGCCCTCGGCGATGCTCCGGCGCGCGGCCCAGAGGAGAAAGAGCCCGAGCGCGAGGTAGCCGCCCATGGCCTGCTCCGAGAGGAAGGGCGCACCGGGCTCCTGGATCCCGTACACCGCGGAGCCGACCTTCTGCGCCTGCGCCAAGATGTAGAACACCGACGACGTGCGGAGGATCTCGACCGGCACGAAATAGGCAAGGC
>CAZCER010000423.1:0-5040 GCA_964497385.1 uncultured Armatimonadia bacterium
ACCGCGCCACCCGGCGGACCGGGTGGCGCGGCTTGTCATCCGATGTGTTCGCGGGCTACTCCGACCAACCGTGCGCCTCGCGAACCGAGAGCATCGCTCCGAGCACGCCATTCCAGGTCTCGGGCTTCATCATGGTCTCGTTCGGGAACATGCAGCCGTCCCAGCAAAGGTGGCGGAACGCCTTGGTCAGATTCCCGGCTTGGTCGCGCAGCCAGAAGCCGGCCGCGTGAGCGATGTCCAACTTCCCGTTCGGGTCGTTCGGGAGGCAGTGGCGGCCGGTCTTGTCGTGGCTTCCGCTGCCGTGCACGGTCGCGTCGTTCTGGGCCACGTGGAAGTCGATGGTCCAGGGACGCAGCGCGTTGGTGAGAGTCTCGAGGCCCTTGTCGAGCGCCTGCTGGTCTCCCCACTCGAAACCCTCCGGCAGGATTCGCGCCTCCGGAGCGTTGTAGCCGAGGAGGTATAGGAGCGTGTGAGCCATGTCGGCCTGGAAGCCGATGTTCGGGCGGTCGACCATCTCGAGAAGGCGAACCATGTCCTTCCAGTTGTGCATGCCGCCCCAGCAGATCTCCCCTTCAGCCGCGAGCTTCTCGCCGAACTCGGCCGCGACGTCGCAGGCCTCACGGAACGTCTCGGCGATGCGTTTCGTGTTGGCCTCGGGGTCTTCGGCCCAGGTCGCGGGGTCCACCGACGAGTCCACCCGGACAATGCCGTAGGGGCGCACGCCGAGGTCGCGGAGGGCCTTGCCGATCCGGCACGCCTTGCGCACCTGAGTGACAAAGGCCGCGCGCTCCTCGGCCGGGCCCATCGCCGAGCCGCCGCCCGTTCCGCCCCAGACCGGCGCGACGAGCGAGCCGATCGCGAGTCCGCGCGAGCGGGCCTTTTCCGCCAGGGCCTCGAGGTCCGCGTCGGTCGAGTCGATGGAGACGTGCGGGTCGCAGAGAAAGAGGTCGATCCCGTCGAAGCGGGCGCCGTTCACCTCGGCGGCGGCGGTCAAGTCCATCATCGCATCGAGACTGATGACCGGCTCCGAGCCCTCGCCCTTGCCGACGACTCCCGGCCACGCCGCGTTGTGAAGCTTCGGGTAGGTGTTCATCGCGCGCGTCACTCCCAATCGTGGTCACTCGGCGGGGATATCGACCCACCGGCCGGATTTCGCGGACTCCAGAACCGCCTCGCAGACCTTCTGCGTCTCGAGCGCATCGCGGAACGTGGGTGAGAACGGGACGCCCGTGTCGATCGAGGCGAGGAAGTCGGCGATCTGGTGCGTGAAGGTCGCGCCGTAGCCGATCTGGAGGCCGGGCACCCACCAGTGATCCATGTACGGGTGGTCGCCCCCACCGTCCGTGACATGGATGGGCCGCCACCCGCGGACGCGGCCCTCGTCACCGTGGTCGAACCAGTCGAGTCGGTGCAGGTCGTGGAGGCTCCAGCGGATCGAGGCGTGCTCCCCGTTGATCTCGAAGGTGTACTGGGCCTTGTGGCCGCGGGCGTAGCGGGTTGATTCGAAGTTCCCGAGCGAGCCGTTCGCGAAACGGCAGAAGAAGGTGCACGCGTCATCGATGCCGACGGGTTCGGTCTTCCCCGTCTCCGCGTGGACGCGCTCTTTCACGAAGGTCTCCGTCATGGCGTTCACGGCGGTGACGGGGCCGTTGTGCCAGAGCGCCGCATCGATGCAGTGGGCAAGGAGATCACCCGTCACACCGCTTCCGGCCGCTCCGACGTCGAGCCGCCAGGTGGCGGTCCCGCCTTGGGGCACGTCGGGCGAGATGGTCCAGTCCTGCAGGAACGCCGCGCGGTAGTGGTAGATCCGTCCGAGCTTGCCTTCGTCGATGAGTTGCTTGGCGAGCGTGAGCGCCGGCACGCGCCGGTAGTTGAAGCTCACGAGGTTCGCGACTCCGGCTCTCTCGACGGCTTCGACCATCTTCCGGCCCTCAGCCACCGTCATCGCGAGAGGTTTCTCGAGGACGATCATCTTGCCGGCTTCGGCGGCCGCGATGGCGATCTCAGCGTGCAGGTTGTTCGGGACGCAGATGTCGACGAGGTCGATGTCCTCGCGGGAGACGAGATCGCGCCAGTCGGTGACGTACGTCTCGAAGCCCCACTTATCGGCGAAGGCGGCGACCTCGTCCCGCTTTCGGCCGCAGGCGACCTTGAGCACGGGCTCGGCCTGAGGCTCGAAGAATGGCGTGACTTGCCGGTACGCGTTCGCGTGGGCGCGGCCCATAAAGCCGTACCCGATCAGGCCTACGTTCAGCTTGCGTCGCATGGCTCACTCCTGTCGCGGGACGGGGCTAGACCTTCGGCATCTCGGGGTTGCCGGGGCCGAAGTGCTTCAGCATGACGATCGGATCGGTCTTCGAGGGATTCGTGATCGTGACTCCGGACTTCGCGGCGGCCTCGCTCACGAAGTACTCATCCGACGTGAGCTGCCCGAACCGGATCATCGTCGGCGCCTCGATCTGCCAGACGCCCATGGTCCCGTGGCCCTGGAGCACGATGAGGCCATAGCAGCCGGCGTCGCTGATGGTCACCGTCGCGCCCGGGAGCACGGTGAGTTCCTTCGCGCTGAACTCGTGCGACCGGTAGCAGATCCAGTTGTCGACATAGCCCTCGGCCTTCATCTCGGCCACAGGCTTCGCCGGAAGCGGAGCCATGAAATGGTTCGCCCGGAAGTTCGGGTCCACGTTTTGGTCCCAGTCGAGGAGTTCCATAAGCCAGTCCAGATCGCCCATGCGGCTCTCGGGGGTGTTCTTCCAGAGCAGTTCCTCGTCGATGACGGTCTCACCCGCGAGCGACTGGAACATGCCGAACACGTCCGAGGCCTTCTGCGGCTCGTAGGTGCAGAGGCTGCCCGGCGCGTGGAGCACGCCGGGCGGGACGTTCCAGCCGGTGCCGGGCTCGAGCCGGTACGCCTGCGAGATGTTCGTGATCTTGTTGTCGCCCTTCGAGAAGTTCACCAGGCACTGGCGTACTTGATCCTTCGTGGCGCCGGGGACGAACCCGAAGAATGTGTAGGGGAAGTCGCCGCCGTGGTTGTTCACCTGAGGCGGGAAGTAGTAGGCCTCGGGCTTGCCCATCTGGCCGGTGAGTTTCGCTTGCTCGTCGCGGTGGTGAATGTGGTGCGGGAGCGGGCCCTGGTTGTCGAAGAACTTCGCGTACATCGGCCAGCAAGCGTGCTCCGACCAGATCCTGTCACCAAGAAGCTCGCCCTTGAGTTCGGCGACGGCGTCACGCAGGAGCACCTTGCGGGTCTCGGCGCCGTCCTCCACGACGATGAAGCTGAGCCCCTCGTTCTCGGAGGTGAGCGGCCCGTTGTCGGCGGGGGTGGTCGACGCGAACCAACGCTCATCGATCCCGCCTCGGGCGCCTCCAAGCGCGTAGTAGTCATCGGGGTGAAGCTTGATCCTCCGCCCCGGCACACAGAACGATCGGGGCACCCAGTTGGGGGCCAGACGCACGATCCCTTGTCCCTGATCCAGAGCGAGCTTCGCGGTCGCGCCTGCGTCCATTGTCGTCTTCCCTTCCGGCCGGGCCCAGCTACACCGCGTGGCCCGAGCCACTCCGTATGGAGTGGGGGGATTGTTCACCATGTGGGCGGTCGCTCCCTGTCTCCGGCGGACTCCATCGCTAAGGCCCGCGAGAGGTCATGGCCGGCGGCTCCCGAAGTCTCGGCTCGGGAGGGGAAGTCTGTCGAGGAGGCTCGCATATGGGCCGTTGGATTGTCCGGTGTGTCCCGCTCTTCTTCCTCGCCGTGTCGGCAGTCGCGCAGACGACCGGCGCGGGCGACAACATGCTCACACAACACGAACGCGAGGCCGGCTACCGGCTCCTGTTCGACGGCCAGACGCTTGACGGCTGGGAGGGCGGCGACTGCTGGTCGGTCGAGGACGGCATGCTCGTCGGCCGGAACGACGGCACGCTCGCCTCCAGCCAGTATCTCTGGAGCACCGAGACCTTCGGCGACTTCGTCCTCCGCGCGACCTGCTGGCTCGCCGGCGGGAACAGCGGCATCCAGTACCGCACCGAGCGCCTCGAGAACGGTGAGCCGCTCGGCTACCAGGCCGACATGTCCGACGCGAGCCAGGTCGGCGCTCCATCGTACTGGGGCTGTCTCTACGAGGCCGGCGGGCCGCGCGGCGTGATGGTGGACGGCTGGGCGGGTCTCGCCGAGACCGTCATCAACCGGAGCGGCTGGAACGAATACGAGATCATCTGCCAGGGCGGGAAGATCATCCACCGTCTCAACGGGCTCACCTGCGTTGAGATCGAGGACGACGCCTACTCCGAGGGCCGCTTCGCGATCCAGCTCCATCAGGGGCCGGCGATGGCCGCCTTCTACAAGAACATCCGCGTCAAGCCTCTCGACGCGAACGAACTCCCCCCCGTGCCCGAGCCCGGCGTGCCCGCGGGCTGGACGCCGCTCTTCACCGGCGCGGACCTCTCGAACTTCGACATCGTCGGCTCCGAAGCCGCCTACGCCGTCACCGAAGACGGCGTTCTCCGCAGCGAAGGCGGACTCGACGGGCAATGGCTGCGCTCGAAGAGCGAGTACGCGGACTTCGTTCTCCACGTCGAGTGGCGCGTCTCCCCGGGCGGGAACTCCGGCGTCTTCCTCCGTTCGGCGAAAGACGGGAACCCCTGGGAGACCGGCCATGAGTGCCAGATCTCGAACGAGCAGCCGCCGCGCGATGACCTCCACTGCACCGGAACGCTGTACGGGAACGTGGCCGCGAGCCCACGCCCGGACGAGACGCCCGAGATCTGGCGGACCTATGAGATCCACTGCGTGGGCCCGCGCATCACGGTGATCGTCGACAACGCGCGGACCCTGAACGTCGACGCGACCGAGGTCGACGCGATCCGCGAGAAGCCCCTTGTGGGCTACATCGGCCTCCAGGACTCGCACACCGGTGAGGGCTACTGGGTGGAGTACCGGAACATCCGCGCCAAAGAGATCAAGCGCGCGATGCCGATGTAGGGCGCGACCCGGGGTTGGGTCAGGGCGGGCCTTGTGACCCGCCCTGCCCGTTCGAACCGGAC
>CAZCER010000424.1:0-5031 GCA_964497385.1 uncultured Armatimonadia bacterium
GCCCCCGGGGCCCTTGAGCGTGAGGGCGTCCGCGGCGCCGGGCGCAACCTCGGCGGCCGCGCCTCCCGCCGGCTTCGGCGAGGCGATAGGGGTGACCGGCCCGGCGTCCTCCTCGGTCTGCTTGGGGCAACCGGTGACGACAAGACCGACGACAAGCAGAGCCGCCAGGGCGATGAGCATGATGCGCATGTGCAGTTCCTCCCGTCTGCCTCGCAATGGAGCGGGCAGAGAATCGGCGCCTCCGCAGCGCGGGGCGACGGGAAAGCGCACGCTTCCTACGCGTGCCTTTGTTGTTTATTGGCGCTCGGCGCGCAGGGGGGGACACGTTGTTCGCGCGGGGGCCGGACCGCCGCCTCAGCGCCGTTCGCCGTGGGCGCGTTCCGGTCAGAACTGCTTCCGTGAGAGGCCGATCGTCGCCGCGGTGAGCGCCGCGATCACATGGGCGCCGGCTAGGAGGAACGCCACCCAGATCGGGCCCCCAAGCTGCGGGGTGACGTGGATGTCCACATTGTTCACGCGGGTGCCGTACTCGACGGCCATCGTGCCGAAGTCCCCGAGACGGGGCACGAGCCAGAGCCAGGCCTGCCCGATGGTCGCCATCGGGCCCTCGGCGCGCGGGAGGACCACCACGACCTTGTCCGTCTGCGCGGCGACGAAGGCGAACGAGAGGGCCCCGAACGACCCGACGGCCGCGTGGGTGAGGGTGGTGAGGGCGACCGAGTAGGCCGTTACGACGACGACTCCGGCGCAGGTGTAGAGCGCTGCGGGGAAGAGCCCCCAGTTGGCGACACCCGCGCGAACGTAGTAGAGCGCGAACGCCAGGACGGTCATCACGAGCACCGCCGGAAGCACGACCATCAGCGTGCCGAGGAATGACCCGAGAACGACGGCTCCGCGACGGATAGGGTGGGCGAGGAGGCTCGCGATCGACTTGCGCGCCGCCTCGTTGGTCAGGGTGGTGAAGAACACCGCCATCAGCGTCGCGATGCTCCCGATGAGCTTCATGCTCCCGGTGACCGCCATGTCGAGCAGCGTCGCCTGATAGTCCTTTTCGGACATCTGCTCAAACAGCTCCGCGGCGTCCTCGCCGTGAACCTGTCCGGCCAAGTCGGCCGACGTGACGATCATCGAGCGCGGCACCAGGACGAGGATGACGTGAAGGAGGATCAGGGGAAGCACCGTCAGCGCGATGACGCTGATCCAAAGGCCTTTGCTCCGCATGCCGCACTTGGCCGAATTGCGCGCCAGCACCCAGGTTCCTCGCATCACGCCCCGCCCCCGCCCTGTTCCGCGCCGGCGGCGGGCTCGGAGGCGACCGCGCGCAGAAAGACCTCCTCGAGGCTCTCATGGGCCACGACCAGGCGCCGAAGCTTGGCGCCGTGCTTCTCGACAAGCCCCGGCACGGGGTCGAGGTCGTCCTCGGTGCGGATGCGCATCACGATCGTGCCGTCGAGCAGCGCGACATCCGACGAGTGCTCGCGCAGGTCCGCGAGCAGCGCCTCAGGCGTCTCCGTGGCGCGGATGTGGGCGTACGGTTGCATCTGGGTGAGGTCGAGCACATCGCCGGTCTTGATGACGCGGCCCCTCTCGAGAATGGCGACCCGGTGGCACGTGAGTTCCACGTCCGAGAGGAGGTGTGAGTTCAGAAACACGGTCCTCCCCTGGCGCTCGAGGTCCAGGAGCAGGGCCTTCACGTCGCGCTGGCCGATCGGGTCCAGGTTCGCGATGGGCTCATCGAGGAAGATCACGTCCGGATCGCCCGCCATGGAGACCGCGATCCCAAGGCGCTGGAGCATCCCTTTGGAGAACCCGGCGACCTTGCGTTTCCACACCTGCTCCTCCAGGCCCACCCGCTCGAGGAGTTCGGCGGCGTGGTCGCCGAGGCTCCCGCGCCACCCCTGGAGTTCCGCGTGGAAGCGCACGATCTCTTCGGCCGTGAGCCAGCCCTGGAAGTCCGTGCCCTCGGGAAGGAAGCCGATCCGTTTGCGGGAGCGCGCGTCCCGAGTGGAGACTCCATGGATGGCGCAGTCGCCGTCATAGGCGGAGATCATGTTCATGAGGATCTTGACGGTCGTGGTCTTGCCGGCGCCGTTGCGGCCGAGGAACCCGAAGATCTCGCCCCTCTCAACCACCAGATCGATGCCGTCGAGCGCGACAACCTCGTCGGCCCGACGGGCGTTGAAGACCTTGCGCAGGCCCTTGATCTCGATTGCCGGGGCTCTGTCCGCCAACTCGTCGCTCCCTGTTCGGCGCTCGCCTCAGTTCTTCCGCGGCGCCCGCCCGGCCCCCTCCAAGAGGTGCGTCTCGGGTGCGCCGCGAAGGGAATGAGCGCGTTGCGGATCAACTTCAGGTGGGAGGGCGCGAATGCACGTACTAATGCTCTCGTGGGAGTACCCGCCGCTGATCGTCGGCGGGATCGCGAACCACGTGCACGATCTCGCGGGCGCCCTGGCGCGCCGCGGCGTCGAGGTGAGCGTCGTCACCGCGGCGACCGATGCGACGCCGGCCTATGAGGAGCCCGCGCGGAACCTTCGCGTCATCCGGACGCGCCTCTCCGACATCTGGGCCTACGACTTCCAGACCGGAATCATGCACCTCAACTTCGCCCTCGCGGGTGAGGCGATGGGACTGGCCGCGCGCCATCCGATCGACGTGGTCCACGCGCATGACTGGCTGGTCGCCTATGCGGCCGAGTCCGTCCGCCGCGCGACCCACGCCCCGCTGATCGGCACGATTCACGCGACCGAACTCGGCCGCAACAACGGCCTCCACACCCAGCAGCAGCACTACATCCACAATGTCGAGTGGTGGCTCACCTACCAGTCCTGGCGCGTGATCTGCTGCTCCGAGTACATGCGCGACCACATCCAACACGTCTTCTCCACCCCGTGGGACAAGGTCCGAGTGATCTACAACGGCGTGGATTCCTCCGCATTCTCGGTCGAGGTTCCCCCCGGCTTCCGCTCGCGCTACGCCGCCGAGGATGAGAAGATCGTCTTCTTCATTGGGCGCATGGTGCGCGAGAAGGGGCTGCAGATCCTGGTCGAGGCCGCGCCCAAGATCCTCCACCACCATCCCCGCACCAAGTTCGTGATCGCGGGCGGGGGGGACTCCTCGGCTCACCGGCGGCGCGTCGCCGAACTCGGCGTTGGGCACGCGTTCTACTTCACGGGGTACGTGCCGGATGAGGACGTGCCGCGCCTCTACGCCGTCGCGGACGTGGCGGCGTTCCCGAGCCTGTACGAGCCTTTCGGGATCGTCGCGCTCGAAGCCATGGCCGCCGGGACTCCCCTCGTCGCCTCGGACGTCGGAGGCTTGGGGAGCATCGTCCGAAACGGCCAGAACGGCCTGACCTGCTACCCGGACAATCCGGACTCACTGGGGTGGCAGATCCTCGATGTGCTCCTGAATCCCGGTCCGGCCGCGGAGCGGGCCCAGCAGGCCGCGAGCGACGTGCGCACGCTCTACGACTGGAACAGACTGGCGGAGCAGACGGAATCCGTCTACAGAGAGGTGCTCTGAGAGCGACGCGGCCCTTTCAGGCCCGCGTTCGCTAGGGGCCGCTCGCGCCGGCCGCCTCCTCGGAGTCGGCCTGGAGCATGGCGAGGAGGTCGTCGATTCTGCGAGCCGCCTCCTCGAGTTCATTGAGGACCTGCTGGCGGTACTCGGCCCGCTCCGGCTCCGTCATGCCCTCCATCGCCGAGAGCAGAACCGGCGGATCGAGGGCGCTCTCGACCCCCAGCGCCTTGGCGAGGGCCCACGACCGCAGGAGAGCGGCCGAGAGCTGATCAAGCGGATCGCCCTGTGGATAGGCGATGATGACGGGCGTGTCCCCTGACAGGATCCGGTCCGGGCTGATCGTGTCTCCGAGCACCTGGATCCGCATGCCGGTGCGCTCGGCGATCGCCGAAAGCAACTGGGCGGCCCGCAGCGACTCGAGAGACATGTCCGAACCGGGCGGCGCGAGCATCAGGACGGCCATGGTCGGATCCGCCGGGTCGCTCTCGAGCGGTTCCACGCCCTCGACGTCGACGCGGAACACGAGCGCGTAGCGCAAGCTCCGCACGGGAGTCTCCGGCTGCCGCCCCCACACCTCGCCGCCCTCCTCCTCCGGCAGCACGAGCACCTGCGGGAAGATGACGACGTTCGGAAAGCCCGGGTCGTAGCCCATCGCGAACCAGTCGACGTTGATCTGGTCCATCTCGGCGCGGCCCGCGCCCTCCTCGCTGGGGAGAGCGGTGCGCGCCATGAACCGCACAAAGACGCTCCCCATCTTCTTCTTCGCGTCGTAGAGCGGATGGACGGCAAGCGACACCCCGAGTTCGGAGCGCCCCAACAGGAAGCCCGGAGGCACCTGATCCTCCGAAACGGCGTGGGTCATCTTGGTGACCGACTCCGCCTCCAGCGTCTGTCCCGCCTCGACTCCCATGGTTCTGCGGTAGATGCTCTGGGCCCCGTAGCGCGCCGTGAGGGAGTCCACAAACTGGGCCTGGGCCCCGTGGACGAACACGGAACCGCTTAGGCCCACATAGGAGACCATGAAACCCGAGATCGGCAACACATCGGAGTTCGGGCCGTTGGGGAAGTGCAGAACCTCCATGGTGATGCGAATCTTGGCCGGGTCGGTCGGGTAGTTGCTCCACGGCGCCTTGGGTTCAGGCGCTTGAGACTGGGCGCGCGCCGCCGTTGAGGCGAGCAGAGCCAGCGCCAGGATCAGAACGACCGTCCGGACTCGACACGACATAAGGAACCCCATCCTCCGCTACAACCCCGACCCCGGCGAGACCGCGATGATCTCCACGGGTGCGCTCGCCCCGCCGTTCGCGCTCTGGCGAACGGCGTCGGTGGGCACGACGATCCGGCTCGAGTGCGCCACCGGTCCCGAGATCCCCGGCATCTCCATTCCCGCCGGCATCGGCGAGAGCGCGCCCCCCCGCGAGCTGTCCACGACTTGAAGCTCCGCTGGCGTCGAACGCTCGGGCTGACGCTCGACGCGCTGAACACGCGCCGCACCCTGGTACAGCAACTCGA
>CAZCER010000425.1:0-5025 GCA_964497385.1 uncultured Armatimonadia bacterium
AACCTGGGTCTCCGGGTCGCCGAACCGCGCGTTGTACTCGAGCACTTTGAGCCCGCTGTCCGTGAGCATCAGACCGGCGTAGAGCACGCCGCGGAAGCGAATCCCCTCGGACATGAGCGCCGCCACGGTCGGTCGGAGAATGGTGTTGAGCGCTTCGTCGAGCAGGGCGTCGTCGACAAGGGGCACCGGACTGTAGCATCCCATGCCGCCGGTGTTGGGCCCCACATCGCCGTCGCCGGCCGCCTTGTAGTCGCGGGCGGGGGCGAGGGGCTTCACGGTCTCGCCGTCGGTGAAGGCGAGAAGGGACATCTCCTGGCCGAAGAGACACTCCTCGACCACAATCCGGTCTCCGGCCGCGCCGAAGGCGCGCTGATCCATGATGAGTTCGATCGCGTCACGGGCCTGGCGCACGTCCTTTGCGACGATGACGCCTTTCCCGGCGGCGAGACCGTCGGCCTTGATGACGATGGGCGCGCCCTTCTTTTCGACGTGGAGCGCGGCGTCGAGCGAGTTGTCGAAGACCTCGAACTCGCCTGTAGGGATGCGGTGCCGGCGCATCAGATTCTTCGCGAAAACCTTGCTGCCCTCAAGGCGGGCGCCGGCGCGCTTGGGGCCGAAGATCCGCATGCCGCGCGCGATGAACTCGTCGACGACCCCCTCGACGAGCGGGGCCTCCGGCCCGACGATGGTGTAGTCGACGCCGTTCGCGCGAGCCCAGTCGGCGAGTTCGCCGATGCCCTGCGGCTCGGGTTCGACGACGCCGCCAAGCCGAGCGAGCCCGGCGTTTCCGGGCGAGGACCAGACTTCGTTGCCGCCGTCCCGAGCGATGCGCCAGCCGAGGGCGTGCTCACGCCCGCCGCCTCCGACGATGAGTACCTTCATTCGGGCTCCTTTCGATCCTGCGGCGCGTCCGACGGGGGAGCGGACGCGGTCTCGGCCCCCTCGGAGGTTAGAGGGCTGCTATTCCCGCCATTGGGGGCCGCCTCCTGCGAGGGACCTCCGGCCTTTGCCCGTTCGACGATCCGCTCCATTTCGGTGAGCATCCGCGCGCGATTCCGCGCCGAGGCCTCCTCCAGCTCGCGGAGGTTGTCCATGGAGTGCTTGACCATGAGCACCGCGGCGTAGGCGAACGCCAGGGCCTGGACGGCGACGAGAACGAGGTTCAGGGTTCCGGCGGCGTCGGCTCCGCGGCGCACGGCGGTGGCAAGGCAGCCGAGGCCGAGGCACCCGATGTAGAGGTAGCGCTTGCGGAGGACGACGACTTGGGCGAGCACGAAGGCGACGCCGACGATGAAGAGCAGCGTTGCGAGCCAATCGGCGAGCAGAGCGTCGAGAAACCGCAGGACGAGGCGCATTCCACGGCCCCCTACCGGACGTCGTCGTAGTCGCCGGGCGCGTAGTTGATGAACCGACGATAGTGCTTCTGGAAGGCCACCGTCGCGGTCCCGGTGGGGCCGTTGCGGTTCTTGCCGATGATGATCTCCGCCTCCTCGGAGGAGCCCTCGACGTCCTTGGGCGGTTCGGGCGCCTCGTCCTCCATGTCGGCGTCGCGCTGCTTCATGAACGTGCGGTAGTAGGCTGGTCGGTAGAGGAAGGCGACCACATCGGCCTCGGCCTCGATGAGGCCGCTCGCGAGCAGGTCGGACAGCATCGGGCGCATGTCCTCGGCTTTGGTGGAGCGCTGCTCGACGCGGCGGGAGAGCTGCGACAGGAGCACCACGGGCACGTCCAGTTCGCGGGCGAGGGTCTTCATCTCGCGGGCCATGGCCCCGACGGCGAGGTGCTCGCTGTCAAAGCGTCCGTGGGGGGTCATGCGCTGGAGGTAGTCGACGAAGACGGCGTCGAGCCCGTGCCGCGCCTTGACGCGGCGGGCCTTGGCGCGGATCTCGAGCGAGGTCATGCCGGGCGTGTCGTCGATCCAGATGGCGGAGTCGAAGAGCCGAGCGGCGGCCTCCCCGATCGGCCCCCAGGCGTCGCGCGGAAGCGTGCCCTTGCGGACGCGGTCGGAGTTCACCCCGGCCTCGGAGCAGAGCATCGACTCGACCAGCGACTCCTTCGACATCTCAAGCGAGAAGATGGCGACGACGGGCTTGCGCGTATGGTCGTCCGGGTTGTCGAGGCTCGGCAGTCGCACGCTGGTGGCGATGTGCGTCGCCATGTTCATGGCAAGCGACGTCTTGCCCATCGAGGGGCGCGCCGCGAGGATGAAGAGTTCGCCTCTCTGGAGGCCGGTGACGAGTTTGTCGAGTTCCGTGAGGCCGGTGGGGAGCCCCACCACGCCGCGCTGGCTCTGGCGCACTTCCATGCCGTGCTGCACGTCGAAGAGGAACTCGCCGATGGGCATGAGTTCCGTGGAGATGCGAAGCTGGGTCACCCCGAACAACTCGGCCTCGGCGTCATCGAGGATCTGCCGGGCTTCCTTCTGCCCCCCGTAGGCCCAGGAGGCGATCGTCTGCGTCGCCGTGAGCAGCTTCCGAAGGTGCGACTGGTCGCGAACGATCTCGGCGTATTGCTTCGCGTTGCGCGCCGTGGGCACGGCCGAGGCGAGGGCCATGAGATACTCGCCGCCGCCCACGCTCTCGAAGTCCCCGCGAGTCTGCAGTTCGGCCGCGAGAGTCACCAGATCCACGGGTTCGGCGCGCTCGAAGAGCACGCGGATGGCGTCGAAGACGCGCGCGTGGACCTCGCGGTAGAAGTCGCCTCGGGTGAGGATCTCGCAGCCGGTGGCGGTGGCCTCGCGGTCGAGCATCATGGCGCCGAGGACCGACTGCTCAGCCTCCAGGCTGTGGGGCGGCACGCGGTCAAGTCCGGCGATCTCGCCGCGTCCGTTCGAGGCGCTCACCGGCTACACCCCCTCCGCGAACTGCTCGGGCGTGGGCGGGCGCACCCGCTCGAAGGCGATGGCGCGCCGCAGGAACTCGCGCTCGCTCTCGAAGGTGAGCTTGGCCATGGCGTCCTCCACGGTCGTCCAGAGCACATCGAACTTGCGCACCTCTTCCTCGCGGCGCGCGCCCCAGCGCTCGTCCTTCAGATGCATGAGGAAGTACGTCTCATAGCGGCAGACCTGCTCGCCCTCGTGCGCGAAGGTGTTGAGCGTCGAGCCCAGCGAGGCGACGATCACCGGGGAGCGGTACCCCGTTTCCTCGATGACCTCCCGCAGCGCGGCGCGTTCACGGTTCTCGCCCGGCTCCACATGCCCCTTGGGGAGGCGGAACTCGCCCTTGCCCTTGGCTTCCAGAAGCAGGACGAGGTCGCCCGAGAGGACGACCCCGCCCGCCACGCTGTACGGATTCGGCACGCGCTGCCTCCGCGCTCTCGTCAGGCCAGCTTCTGCCGCGTGTACGCGACAAGCCCGCCCGCCTTGACGATCTCCAGCATGAACTCGGGGAAAGGCTCGGCCTGGAAGGTCTTGCCTTTCGTGACGTTGGTGATCGCGCCGGCCCCGAGGTCAACCTCGATCTCGTCGCCGGGCTCCGTGGCCTCTACGAGGGCCGGGCACTCCAGGATCGGCAGTCCGATGTTGATGGCGTTCCGGAAGAAGATCCGGGCGAAGCTCTTCGCGATGACGGCGCGGATCCCGCAGCCTTTGATCGCCACGGGGGCGTGCTCGCGCGAACTGCCGCAGCCGAAGTTCACGCCGGCGATGAGGAAGTCGCCCTCGGCCGCCTCCGCGCGGAAGTTCGGGTTCGCCGGCTCCATGCAGTGCTCGGCGAGTTCGCCGGGGTCGGTGGTGTAGAGATAGCATGCGGGGATGATGACGTCAGTGTCGACGTGGTCCCCGAAGACATGGGCCTTACCGCTCATCTCCGCCTCCTTAGTCCAAGTCGTCCGGGCCGCAGATCGCGCCGGCCACGGCCGTCGCCGCCGCGATGTAGGGGTTCACCAGGTACGCCTCGCTCTCGATGTGCCCCATGCGCCCGCGGAAGTTCCGGTTGCTCGTCGTCGCGCAGCGCTCGCCGGCGGCGAGGACGCCCATGTGCCCGCCGAGGCAGGGGCCGCACGTCGCCGGACCGATCGCCACCTCGGCGTCGAGGAAGACCTCGAACAGGCCCTCGTCATACGCTTGGCGGTAGACCAAGTCGGAGCCGGGCAGAAGCACGGCGCGGATCCGCGGATGGACCTTCCGCCCGCGGAAGACCTCGGCGGCCATGCGCAGGTCCTCAAGGCGTCCGTTGGTGCAGGAGCCGATGAAGACCTGGTCCACCTCGAGGCCTTTCGCCTCCGAGAGGGGCTTCGCGTTCGACGGGAGGAACGGGAAAGCGACCTGCGGCTCGAGATCGGTCACGTCCCACTCATAGGTCGCGGCGTAGGTCGCGTCGGGGTCGGAGTCGAGGTACGCGGGCTCGCGCCGGGCGCGCTCCTTCTCATACTCGCGCGTGATCTCGTCCGGCGGCACGACCCCGTTCTTTCCGCCGGCCTCGATGGCCATGTTGCACATGGTGAGTCGGTCGGCCATCGGGAGGGCGCGGATTGTCTCGCCCGTGAACTCCATCGCCATGTAGCGGGCCCCGTCGACGCCGATCCGACCAATGGTGTAGAGGATCAGGTCCTTGCCGGTCACGTACGGACGGCGCTTCCCGGAGTAGACGAAGCGAGCCGTCTCGGGCACGCGGAGCCAGGTCTCGCCGAGGGCCATCGCGCAGCCGAGATCGGTGGAGCCGACGCCGGTGGAGAAGGCCCCGACGGCGCCGTAGGTGCAGGTGTGGGAGTCGGCGCCGAGGACGACGTCGCCGGCAACGACGTAGCCCTCGTCGGGCAAGAGCACGTGCTCCACGCCTCCGCGCCCGACCTCGAACCAGAGGTCGAGATTCTGCTCGCGCGCGAAGCGTCGGGAGCGCAGGATCTGCGCGGCGGACTGGATGTCCTTCGCCGGGCAGGCGTGGCTCATGACGAGCGCGACGCGGCTTCGGTCGAACACGGTCTTCGCGCCCGACTGCTCGAAGGCGTCGATCGCGAGGGGGGCGGTGATGTCGTTGGCCATCACCAGGTCGAGCTTGGCGTTGACGAACTGCCCGGCCGAGGCCT
>CAZCER010000426.1:0-1465 GCA_964497385.1 uncultured Armatimonadia bacterium
CCGCACGCCCTGCGGAGGAGGCGGTCATCGGTCGTGAGCAACACGTCCGCGGCCACCTCAGCACAGGCCACGTGCAGGGCATCGTACGGATCGAGACCGCGCGCCCGGCCAGACGTCACACATCCTCGCCTTCGGCCCCGCCGGTCACCGGTCGCGGCGCTCTATCGCGGCCCAGCGCCTCGGCCATCGCCTCGGCGAGTTGGCGAAGGGTGAAGGGCTTCGGGAGCAGGCCCGCGACGCCGGCCCTTTCGGGTTCCGCGGTGACCTGCCAGAGGCCTCCGCTCATGAGAACAACGGGCGTGTCCGGCGAGACGTCGTGAATGCACTGCGCGAGGTCCACGCCCGTGAGCTGGGGCATGGTCTGGTCGGTAAGCACCAGAGCGAAGCGTCCGGGATCCGCCGTGAAGAGCGCGAGCGCGGCCACGGCGTCCTCGCACGAGGCGGCTTCATAGCCGAGGGCGCGCAGCATGCGCACAGCCATGGCCGCGAGAACGGGCTCATCGTCCACCACGAGCACGTGACCGGAGCCGACGGCGAGTCCGGAGTCCGGGGCGGCGAGACCGGGCTCGGAGTCCACCCGAGGGATGTAAACGTGGAAGGTCGTGCCCCGGCCAAGCTCGCTGTAGACGGAGATGGCCCCGTCGTGAGCGGACACGATCCCGTGCGTCGTCGAGAGTCCGAGCCCCGTGCCCTGGTCCTTCGGCTTGGTGGTGTAGAAGGGGTCGAAGATGCTATCGAGCACGTCCGGGGCGATGCCGGCGCCGGTGTCGCTGACGGTGAGGCGAACGTACTGGCCCGGGACGATCGCGCCGAGCTGGACCGAGAGGTCCTCTCCGACCTCCACAGAGCGGACGCCAACATGGAGCACCCCGCCGCTCATGGACATGGCGTGCTGGGCGTTGGTGCAGAGGTTCATGACCACTTGGTGGAGCTGCGTCGCGTCGCCAAGCACGCGCGCCCCCTCGGGCGCGAGATCGAGCCGTATGGCGATGGTCGAGGGCAGAGAGGGGCGGAGGAGCTTCAGCGCCTCCTCCACCACTTCGCCGACCTCCACCAGGCTCTTCCGGGACTCCGCGGGACGGCTGAAGGCGCGGATCTGGTCGACGAGGTCCTTGGCGCGCCGGGCCGCGCGCATGATCTGCTCCAGGCACGAGCGCGCCGTCTCATCGGTTTCGGCGGCCTGGAGAGCGAGTTCGGTGTAGCCGAACACGGCCCCGAGGATGTTGTTGAAGTCGTGCGCGATGCCTCCTGCGAGAACCCCAAGGCTCTCGAGGCGTTGGGTGCGCCGAAGTTGGTCCTCGAGCTTTCGGTGCTGGCGCTCGGCCTCGCGTCTGTCCGAGATGTCGGTCGCGATGTGGATGACCTTCTTGAGCGCGCCCTCGGAATCGTAGACAGGGGTGCAAGCGATGAGGTAAGCCCCGTCGCCTCCGTCGGGGATATAGTCCACCAGCGCGATGAAATGCAG
>CAZCER010000426.1:1475-4996 GCA_964497385.1 uncultured Armatimonadia bacterium
TCGGCGGCGCCGAGGGCGCCGGACTCCACCGCCAGCGTGAACGGGCAGCCGGGCGGCGGACCGTCGGGCCCGTGGCAGTACGTGAAGCATTGCTTGCCGACCATCTCTTCAGGCGTCGCGCCAACGGAGTCGGCCGCGGCCCGGTTGGCGGCGAGGATGCGGCGCTCCGGATCGAGGATCAGCGCGGCCTGTCCGACCGCCTGGAAGATCTCCTCCCAGTCCTGGCGCGCCTCCTCGAGCCGGGCCTGGGCGAGTCGCTCCTCGGTCACGTCCATGTAGCAACCGAGCAGACCGATGACCGCGTCCTCCTCATTGCGGAGCGGAATGCGGCTGGTGCGGAACCAGCGTTCGGTCCCGTCCGGCGCGACATGCGACTCGTCGCGGCCGATCGAAGACGTGAACGAATCGATCACGCGAGACTCCTCGGCGCGGTTGCCCACGGCGAGGTCGCGCCACGCGAGGTCGCGGTCGGTCTTCCCGCCGATGGCGTCGGCGTCGTCCAGCCCCGCGTCCGTCGCCGCGGTGCGGTTGCAGCCCAGGTACACGCCGTCGAGGTCCTTCCAGTACACACCCACGGGGATCGTGTCGAGGATGAGCTGCAGCATCTTGCGCGAAGCCGCCAGGTCGCGCTCCGCCCGCAGGCGGTCGGTGACGTCGAAGCGCACTTCGACCGCGCCGATGGCGCCGCCCTGGCGGTCGAGGATGGGTTTGACGACGACGTCGTGGGTGCGCTCCCCGTGCCGGATGCGCGCATGGACGGCATCGCGGCGCTCCATCGCTTGGAGCGCCGGGCACTCCGGACGCCGCTCGGGGCCGAAGCCCCAGGCGGCGCAGCACTCCAGACCGCGCGCTTCGGCGAGAGACAGGCCCATGCGCTCGAGCGCGTGGCGGTTCACCCAGGAGATGCGGAGGTCGCCGTCGAGCACGAGGACGTCGGCGGCAAGGGCGTCGAGAACGCTCGCGCGGCGGCTCTCGGCTTCGACGTACGCGGCCTCCCACCGTTGAAGGGGTTCCGCGTCGCGAACGACCCCCACGAGGCCGATCACCTCGCCGTCAGCGCCGCGCAGAGGGATCCTGGTCACCAGGAAGCGGTGCAGGCCCCCGCCCCGGCACTCCACGGACTCCGCTCGCTCTCGCTCCAGCGTCCCGCTATGCATGAGGCTCTGCTCGCGGACGAACGCGTCCTCCGCGCACCCGTAGTCAAGGAAGCTGAAGTCCGAGCGCCCTACGGCTTCGGACGGATCCCTGACCCCGAGGGCGCGCGCGTAGAGATCGTTCACCCAGAGAAACCTGGACGAGCGGTCCTTCACGTAGAGGCCGTCGTTCACGCCGTCGAGCAGCGCGGCGAGCAAAGCCTCGCCTAGGTCCCGAGCCTCGGGCTCGGGCGACGCGCCCCTCCCGGCTTCGCCCCGCAGGTAGTCCCTAATCACCGTCGCCACCTCCAGTGCGCCCTCGCACCGGATTCCACCGGCAACCCCACCGCAACGTGACTCCCGAACGCGTTCCAGCTTCCATGCGGCCGACTACAGGCGCACGCGCGACGCGCGCACCGCCGCCAGGCCAGGAAGGCGCCAAGCCCGATCCTCACCACGGGCGTCGTTCGCCTTCGGCCCCCGCCCGCCTCCAGGATTTCGCCGTTCCCGACGCTTTGTACGAAGAAACGGGCGGACCGTCGGGTCCACCCGTTTCCTCGTGAGATCGAATGAGGGGAACGCTACTGGTTCTCCTCCATGATCTGGCCTTCTTCGGAACGAACCTGGTTGCCCTGCTTCACGACGTCATCGGCGCGGTCCTTGACGCCGCCCGCGACCTTGCCGATGGCGCCCGAATCCGGCTTGGAGGGCTCTTTGGGCTCAGACTTGCATCCGGAAACAAGACAGACTCCGACGAGCGCGACGACGCACAAGACGCACAGGCACTTCGACATGGCTGCTCCTCCTTCGAGACGCTCGGGGCCGGCCGCGCCGCGCGAATCGGCGCGCCGCCCCATTCCGGATTGACCCGGCGTATACCGTCTGGTACGCTCCTACCAACCACAGTTGGCCCCGCCCTCAAGCGCGACCTTCAGACTGTATCGGGTGCTCATGACCAAGATCCTCTACGTGATCAACAACCTTGGCGTCGGCGGCGCCGAGAACGTGTTGCTGGGACTCGCCGGAGGCCTCGACCGATCGCGGTACGAGCCCGTCGTGGTGTGCGTCGGTCGGAACCACGCCATGGTGAGCAAGTTCGCCGAGGCCGACGTGCCAATCCGCTGCCTGAACGCCGCGTTTCAGCTCGATCCGAGAGGCTACACGCGGCTGCTGGAGATCGCCCGCGAGGAGCGTCCCGACGTGCTCCACGGCTTCATGTGGCGCGCGAACATGCTTGCTCGGTACGTGGGGCGGGAACTCAACGGCGCCAGAGTGGTCACGTCCGAGCACAGCATGCACTTCGACGGCCCGCTCCGCGAGTGGGCCAACCGGCGAACCGCAGGCATGTCCGCGGCCGTGGTCTGCGTCAGCCGCGCCGTGATGGGGCACATGCGCGACCGGGTCGGACTGCCGGAGCGCCTGCTTCGGGTCATTTACAACGGCGTGGACATCAGCCGGTTCGTGCCCATCGAAGAGACCGACTCGATCCGCCAGGCCCTCGGGCTGCCGACGGATCGTCCGATCGTGGGGACCGTCGCGCGCCACACCGAGGAGAAGAGGCTGGAGCGCTTCGTGCAGGCCGCCGAGGCCATCGCGAAGGAGTGCCCCGAGGCGCTCTTTGTGACCTGCGGCGATGGACCGACCCTGCCGGCGATCCGCGCGATGGCCGAACAGCGCGGAGTGGAGCTACGCCTGCTTGGGCGCCGTGACGACGTTCCGAGCGTGCTCGCGGCCCTCGACATCTTCACCCTCACCTCCGCCAAAGAGGGCCTCCCCGTCGCCGTGATCGAGGCGATGGCCGTGGAGCGCCCGATCGTGTCCATGGTGGTGGGCGGGGTGACGGAGATCATGCGCGACGGCGTGGACGGAGTGCTTGTCCCCCAGGGCGACGTGGACGCTCTCATCGAAGGCGTGGTCCGCCTCCTGCGCGACAAAGACCTCCGCGTCCGCATGGGCAAGTCGGCCAGAGAGCGAGCCATCAGCCGGGTCAGCCTGGAGGCGATGGTGAAGGCGCACGAGGATCTCTACGACGAGTTGACCGCGGACGCCTCCGTGCAATGAGCACCCGGGTCGTGCATCTCATCAACTCCCTCGCGACGGGCGGCGCCGAACGCCTCTTGTTCGACATGGCCCCGCACTGGGACGCCAGCCGCTTTGAGACGCGCTACGTCTACCTCATGGAGGAGGGCGCGCAGCGCGAGCAGATGGCGTCTTGCCCCGTGCCGACCGAGGGCGTCGGCCTGCGCGGTTCTTTCGACCCGTTCGGGGCTCGCCGGCTCTTCCGGCGTCTGCGGGAACTCGAGCCCGACGTTCTCCACACCCACCTCATGCTGGCGGACTGCCTCGGGCGGCCGTGGGGCTTGCGGCGCCAGACGCCAGCGGTGGTGA
>CAZCER010000427.1:0-4993 GCA_964497385.1 uncultured Armatimonadia bacterium
CTCCTTCGAGTCGTATCTGGGGGGGATGCGCGAGATCTTCGCGGACCTGTACCGGGTGCTCGCTCCGAAGAGCTACATGGCCGTCATCGTGCGCAACGCCTACCAGGACGGCCGGTACATCTACACCAATGTCCACCTGGCCCGTGCGGCGGAGGAGGTGGGGTTTGTCCCGAAGGGTGAGAAGATCTGGTATCAGGCCGGCACACGCCTGCGCCCGTATGGGTACCCCTTCGCCTATGTGCCGAACATCGCCCACCAGTACATCGTGATCGTGCAGAAGCCGAAGTAGCCTCGCGTCGCGATCCCGTTGCCTGTTTTTCCGCGCCGACACACACCGCAAGGCTGCCCGGTTGTCGCCTGGAGTCACGTCCTGTCCATCGCTGGTGGAGATCTCGTGAGACACAGCGGTCCGGATGGACCCTTCCCGCTCCTTCCCTCGATACGGCGCATCTCCCGCGCCTACTCGGGATGAGCGGGCCCCTTCGCCTTCGACGGGCCTCAGGCCGGGCATTCGGCCCCTCCATCCGCTCGTCGGCCTGCCTGGCGACCTGCCGGTCGCCCTACCGCTCTACGACCCAATGCAGCACCCGGAGCGGGGGCGCGGGGGGGGGGTGACCGCTAGACCTCGGTCTGATCCAACCCTTCGAGCAGCGCCTCGTTCTCCTGCAGCCACACGGTGTGCTCCTCGAGGACGCCCGCGGCGGCGTCCATGTTCTCCGAGAGGACGGCGGGGTCGCGGGTCAGGAGGGCCTCGTCGCGGATCAGGGCGATCTGTTGCTCGAGCCGCGCGAGTTCCGACTGGATGACGTGCGCGCGAGCGCTGATCTGGCTTCGGCTCTCCAGGCGCTTGCGGAGGATGGTCAGCGTGGCTTCGCGCGATTTGCGGACTGACTCGGGCAAGCCCTCGTCCTCCAGTTCCTTCTCGATGACCTCGATCTGAGGCGCGGGGTCGTTGCGCTCCCAGTCGGAGGAGTAGCGGAAGAGCATCTCGAGGAGCGTCTGCATGCGAGCATACACGGTTCGCAGTTCGGCGAGATGCACCGAGTAGGTCTCCAGCATGTTGTCATCGGCGTGGCCGAGTCGCCGCGCGATGGCGAGGATCTCTTCGCACTGCCGGGCGAACTCGGCGTGCTTGGCTCGGTTGCCGGCGGAGAGGCCCGCGACCATCTCCTCCACCGCCGTCGCGCTCTCGGCGCCTAGCTCGGCCTTCAGTCGCGCGCGGGTCGCGATCTGGAACCTGCGGCTGCTGGAGAGGCTGGCGAGGAGCGCGAGTTCGCCGGCCGCGCCGGCGAGCCAGAGAGGAGGAAGCGCCGCGCCGGCGATGCCCATGCCGATAAGGTAGAGCCAGTTGACCGGCAGGCCGCCGAGCCCCGGAACGCGCACGCGGACGTTGAACGCCTCTTTGAGATAGTCGCCGAAGGTCGGCTCACCGGTTCTGGGTCTGCGCTCAGTCGGCATGCGAGTCGCCTCCCGTGGGAAGACCGCGTCCGGATCCGTCGGCGTGGATGGGGAGCATGGCCTCCCTGGGCGTGCGCAGCACGCGGAAGAAGTCCTGGCTGACCCGGGCGACGACTTCGGCGAACTCGGGCCTGGCCTGAGCGACCATCGCGGGCTCATCCGGGTTCGGGAGCGGGACGTCCACGTGCTCGGCGACAATGGCGCCCGGGGCGGGGCTCATGATCCACACGCGGTCCCCGAGGTAGACGGCTTCAGCGAGACTGTGGCTTACGAGGAGCACGGTCGCCTCGACCTCCGTCCACAGGTCCACGATAAGGTCCTGCATCTCGAATCGGGTGGGCTCGTCGAGGGCGCTGAAGGGCTCGTCCATGAGCACGCATCGGGGCGCGAGCGCGAGGCATCGGGCGAGGGCGACGCGCTGCCGCATGCCTCCGGACAGCTCATGGGGGTATTTGCGCGCATCGGCGTCCTTGAGGCGGACCCGGCGCAGCCACGCGTGGGCGAGGTCGGAGATCTCCTTGCCGGAAAGGCCCAACTCCTCTTTCTGCAGCGACAGCCCGAAGGCGATGTTCTTGAGCACGTTGAGGTGCGGGTAGCAGCTGTAGTCCTGAAACAGCATGCCTCGGTCGGCGCTTGGACCGGTGACCGGCTCGCCGTAGAAGAGCAGCTCGCCGCTTGTTGGGGGCACATGGGTGTCGAAGCCCGCCACGAGCTGCAGGAGCGTGGACTTGCCGCATCCGCTTGGGCCGACGATGCAGATGAACTCGCCTTTGCCGGGCTTGTCCGCAATGGTGAGGTTCAGGTCGACGACGGCCAGAAACGGCGGCCGGCCGGGCCGACGGAACTCCTTGCCGACGTTGGTGAGCTTCAGAACAGGGGGCCGCGCTTCCGGCAACTGGCGCCGTCCTCTCGTTGGTGAGTCCGCCCGCTTGCGGCGGTCATCAGTCACCGGCCTCCGCTTGGCAGGCGAACAGCCACTTGCCGACGCGCGCGCACCCGCGGTCGAGCAGCGCTCCCACGACCATGATGGCGACGAGCGTCAGGTAGACCTTGTCCATATGCTGCCGACGCTGGGCGACCTGGATCAGGTTGCCGACTCCGCCGAACTCGCCCTCGCTGCGGATGAGTTCGGCGAGGATGATGTACGTCCAGCCGATTCCGAGGCAAAGCCGCAGGGCGTTGTAGATGTCGGGGAGCGAGATGGGGACCAGGACGCGACTCGCGACCTGCCAGGCCGAGGCGCCCTGGGAGCACGCTGACTTGACGTACCCGTGGTCGACCTTGTTGACCGCGCGAACCACCATGGGCAGGAGATACGCGAGTCCGGCGACCGCGAGGAACCCGACCTTCTGGGCCTCGCCGGTTCCCCACCACACGATGGTCAGGGGCACCATGGCCGCGATGGGCAGGTACGAGAGCATCGTGGCGACGAGGCTGAACGTCGCGTCCACCTTGCTGAACGAGCCCATCGCGAGGCCGAGCGGCACGGCGATCGCCGCGGCGATGGCGAACCCTCCAAGCACTCGCCCGAGGCTCGTGAGGATGTTTCGCATGAGGGCGCTGTCGAACCAGAGAGACGGGAGGGCGTTCGCGACCTCAACCGGACTCGGCAGCACCAGTATCGAGACGCGGCGGGCCTCCACCGTCTCGCCGCTCGTGAGCCAGAACCAGACCCCGAGCAGCGCCAAGGGGGGCGCAAGGCCCAGGAGAAGCCGCCACAGCGGCCCGATCCGCTCGCGCACGCGAAAGAAGCGGGCGTGCCGCGTCGGGTAGCGGCGCGGGCCGAAGCCCGCGATCGCTCCCGCGGCGTCAGACGGGTTCGGCGGGGAGGCCGCGTCGGCTTCGGGGCCGCCAGCCGCGTCTACGGCCAACGGAAGGCCCTCACGCGTGTTCTTCGCGGCAACGCTGGGACGGACGAAGAGTCGGAACCACGGCGACCGCGGCCGCTCTCCGCCAAAGCCCGGCTCCGTCGGCATGGTTCGGCCGTCCCCTTCCATTGGCTGAGCGTCATCCGGCTCAACGCCCTACTCGCCTTCGAGCGGGTAGACCTTGACCTCGACGCGCCGGTTGAGAGCGTGGTTGCTCGGGTCCTTGGGGTTGAACGGCTCATTCCAGCCCTTGCCTTCGGCCCGGAACTTGTCGGGGTCGAGGTTGTACTTGTCGATGAGGGCTTGCTTCACGGCCTCGGCTCGGTCCTTGCTGAGTTCGACGACGAGTTCCTCCGGGACCGTGCCTTTGAGCGAGGCGTCGCAGTGGCCGGTGATGAGGATGACGGCGCGGTCGAACTGGCCCGCCATGACCCCGGCGCGCTCGAGCGCCTCATCGACCGAGGGGTCGTAGAACTGGCCCTCGATCTTCTTGCCGTACTCGTCGCGCGCGAGTTCATGGAGGTTCGCGGAGTTCGGATAGAAGTGGATCCGGACGACGTTGCGAACGAGCGGCGCCTCCGCGGCCTGCTCCCAATCGGAGGGGTTGAAGACGGCGCTGTAGGTGTCGACCTGCTGGCTGAATTTGCCCGCGTCATCGAGCTTCTTGATGATGGAGAAGTCCATGACCTGATCGAACGGGACGGGGTTGTCGATCTTGCCAAGCGACCCGTACGTGTAATTGATGAGGTTCCAGGTGTTCTCGAAGTTGGTGGGGTTCTTCGCATTGAGGAAGAACTGCTTGTTCTCCGCGAAGTTGGTGGAGTGGGCGTCGAGGAGCATGCCCTCGATCTCGTCGGCCGGCATGCCGTAGCCCTTGCCCATCCACTCGCAGGCCTGCTTCTGGAAGCTCGGATCGTTCTCCAGCTTCTCCATCGCCTTGAAGACGCCCTCAACGAGCCCCTCGATGATCTCGGGGTGGTCTTTCGCGAAGTCCGCGCGGGCGGCCCAGACGTCGGTGATGATCTTGGAGGCGTCGGCCGTGGAGGAGAGCAGCAGAGTGCCGGGGACCTTTTCGGGGATGTTGTAGATGTCCGGCGCCCAGCTCACCGCGGCGTCCACGTTGGGGTCGCTCAGGAAGGCGGGCGTCGCCTCGAACGCGGTGGCGACGGGCTTGGTGGAGACCTCGCTCGGTTTGATGCCCTCGAAGAGGAGCAGAGCGGTGACGTAGTACTCGGAGGGGCTGTTCGGGGCGTAGACGATGGTCTTGCCCTTGAGGTCGGCGACGGACTTGATGTGGTCGCGCACGACGATGCCGTCGCCGCCGGAGGACCAGTCGATCTGCTGGAAGATCCGCGGGGCCGTGCGCGAGTCCTTCATCAGTTCCGGCGCGAACAGGGCCATCATGTCGAGCGTCCCCCACAGAATGTGGCTGTCGCCCGCGACGTAGGTGTTCCGGGCGGTGATGGGGTCGTCGATGAGGCTGAGCTGCACCTTGAAGCCGAACTCCTTGTAGAAGACGCTCTCTTCGTTGGCGTCGAAGCCGTGGTTCGCCGCGACAATCGGAAGCCAGCCGATCCAGACGTTGATCGGGAAGACCACGGTCGGATCGTCGGCGTTCCACTTGTAGGCGCTCGCGCCCTCGACCGGCGGCAGCTTCTCGTTCGGGA
>CAZCER010000428.1:0-4989 GCA_964497385.1 uncultured Armatimonadia bacterium
GCTCTCCTTCAACGACTTCCTGCTGAACGTGGGACCCGCCGCCATCCTTTCACTTGGGGCCATGTACGGTGCCCTCTACGTGCTCTATGCCCGGGAACTTTCCCGGACGAGGCCCATCGAGGACCTGATCGACGGCATCCTTGACATCCTCGACCCACCCGTTGACGCGCGCGAAGAGGTCGAGGACACGATCATCGATATCATCGATGATCTGATCGGCGATGGCGAGATCGACATCGAGGACATCATCGACCAGCTCATCGACATCCTTGACCTCGAGGATACGCCCGAGATCCGCGACATGCTGCGGCAGCTCATCGAGGATCTCATCGACAGCGTCGAGGAGCTGAAGACGGAGTACGACTTCACCGACTTCACTCTCAGCGACCTCCGCGACGGGACTCCGGCCGGCGCACTTGTCGGTGGTGCGGTGCCCGGAGGAACCGCATCGACCTGGGCGCCGGACGCCCCGGCGCTTTCCGGCGCTACGGCGAACTACACGTGGGACGCGGATGGCGGCCAGATCGTCGGCGGAGGCGATGGGCACAACTACGCCATCATCCGCTACGGGCGCGACCAGGGGAACCGGACCCACACCGTCACGGTCACGTACACCGTAACCGTCCACTTCGCGAACGGCGGCGTTGTGACGCTCAGTGCCCAGGACAGCCAGGACGTCTATGTGCGTCGGCTCGACTCACGCGCCTGGATCGAGGTGCTGGAGGACTTCCCGGATCCGATCGCCGCCGAGGGGAGGCCGGCCGAAGGCGAGTGGTCGGACGTGGAGTACCCGGCTCTCTTCATCGACCTCGCGCCGGGCGAGCGGGTGGAGACGAGCGATGACATGGCGGTGCGGATAGAGGTGCGCGACGAGTACGCTCTGTACGAGGAGGGCACGGAGGTCGAGGCGATGCTCAGGACGAGCAGCCTCGCGAGCGCCCAGGGCTGGCAGGTGAAGAGCGGGGACCTGTGGGTGGATGCGTGCTACTCGCCGGCCACCGAGAACCGGACCTCCGAAATGAGGCACTACCGCAATCTGGCAGCCTGGGGGACGACGGCGTTCCCCACTGGCTGCAACGGCGAGCACACCGTCTACTGCGCGGACGCCAACCACAGCCCGAGAACCATCGTGTTCACGGACGGCACCGTGAGCTATGATGGCGGCCCTGCCCCCGTCAGCGGGAACGTCAAGAACCTCTTCATCTCCGGCGTCTCGTGCAACAACGGGACGATTGACTACTTCAAGTGGGATCCGGAGGGAGACGCACCGCTCAACGCGCCGACTATCGAGTTCGACATCGTGGACGGCGAACTGTGCCCCACCGGCTATGACTGGATCTGCTGGTTCCGCTCGACGGTTGACGCGAACCAGCCGTGGACCAACGGGGGGTACCGCGCCGTGAGCGGGCACGTAGACGCCAGCGCCGTGGACCCGGAGGCGGGCGAGGCCGATGTCGAGATCGCGCTCGCGGCGGAGCTAGAGGGCTGGAGCTGGGGGCCCTACACGTTCGACATCCAGGTGAGCCAGGCGGCCAGCGAGGGCGTCCCGGCCGACAGCTACGGCCTCAAGACACCGTACGCGATGTGGGTGGACCAACACGACGTCTGGTACCTGCCCGAGGAGCCGCTCTCGCGTGCGGACGGTATTCGCGCGGTCTACCACATCACCAACCAGTGCAACGTGAACCCGGAGGGCTTCGAACTGGTCCCCCTGGACCCGTACCTGACCGAGCGACAGGGGTACGACTGCCCCTCGACGGCGAACACTCCTACGGCGCACGGCTCGGAGGATGCGAACAACGACGGCGACCCTGACGGCATCCTCGTGTACGGCTTCGACGAGTCCGACCCCGCCGGCACGTGGCGGCTCGTCGCGATCGGAGCCGACCCGTCGGGCATCTCCTCCCCTAACCGCCGCACGCACGACGCGGCGCGGATGATGCCGTGCAACCAGACGGAGGGTGCGCTCGGGTACTGCCTCATTGGGCCCGATATAGATTGGAGGACCCAGTACGCCAACGAAGTGACCCAAGGGATGGATGACAACTGCGTCGGCCTCACGCGGACGGTAACCGACGCAGACATCGTCGACCTGCGGCGTCGCGTGAGTCTCGATGACCCAGCGTGGGACACCGATGCGTGCCGTGGGATCCGCTACGCTGACCGCGCGCGAGACCGCGCCGGTCTGTCGGTCCTGTGGCACATATGTGGCCACGCGGGCGGCACACCCGGCGATTCGCTCACATGGCGCATAAAGGTGGCTCACGGGACGGTCACCGTGGCGGGCAAGGACGGGCCCATACAGGTGCTGAACAAGGGATACCTAACGACGCCGGGACACGGAGATGGGTCCACGACCATCACGGAGCAGTACCAGTTCGTCGTGCCCACAGGATGGTGCACCTCGAGAGATGCCGACACCGTCCACACGGTGGTGGACGGATGCTCGTCTGCCATCGGGACGAGCGCATCGCAGGGGGCACAGGGGTCGATCGCCGAGTACATGCACACGGGTGCGGGCTCCCTCAGCTCGGCTGGGCCGCGAGGCGAGACTGAGAGCATGATCCTCATTGCCGGCGACTGGGTCCGGCGACTGTACAGCCTGGCGGGGACGCGAGACGAAGACGGGCGGTTGGTGAACTGGATCGAGCGGGCACACGAACTCGCCAATGAGCAGATGCGCGATGCTTGGCCCTTCCACTCGGAGACCAGCTACGGCATGATGCCGGACGGCTCGTACGGGTTCAAGTACTTCCCGGTCAACCCGGCCGGCAGTGGGGACGAGCTCTGGCTGACCCCCGACGGCTCACGGAGGGGGCATTGACACATGGCGATGCAGAGGCAGTCCAGCGCCTGGCCTAACCTCGGCTGGCTCCTTCTTGCGGTCCTTCACCCGCTGCTGCTCGCGCCCGCCCTGGCCCAAGATGCGACGGGAGAGACCGTACAGACTGCGCTCAGAGCCCTGCGCTCGGCCGTCGAGGCTGACCACGTTGCCGATGTCACGATGGGGGCGGCGGTGAGCCAGGCACCTCGGGAGAATGGCCGAATAGAGATCTCGGTGGGCCTGCACAGACCGCTTGACGAGGCAGCCGCCGGGAGTGCGTCGGCGCTCTTGTCCTCGGCAGGCAATGTCCTGTCCGTGTCGCTGAGGGTCGACATCCGCTACGATGCACCTCCTCCCTACGTCTCCTGGAACGACGCGTCACTCAGAGCCCGGGCCTGTGCCAACTCGCTCTGCGCGGGCCTCGCCCTCGCCGATGCCAGGTCTGACCTGGAGACCGGTCCGTCGCCTCCCCTTGCGCAGGACGACGCTTACTACTTCCGTTTCCGCGGCACCGGCGCGGCTGGGTTCCTGTGCGAGGTGCGCGTGAACGCCATCTCTGGCTTGGTGACCGGCCTGCACTTCTCTGCGCCCGACTCGCTCGAACCGTCCGAGCCACCGGACGTGGCCGCGTTCCGAGCCTCAGCCACCGCAGTCCTGAACGGCCTGCTGCACGCGCGAGGTAGCCCGCCGCTGGCCGAGGAGTCCATCATCTGGGAGACATACTCGAACAACCACTCCGACCCGACCATTGGGTGGATGTGGCTGGTGCAGTTCGTCACACAACAGCCCACCACCGAGCAGGAAGGTGGCGAGTCCAGCGTCGTGGTCGACGCTATCGTAGCCCCCGCGATGCCCCAGCTCTCTGGTGTCACATTCCGCGAGCGGCCCACAGCCGCCGTCCTTGAGGGCCTCGCCAACCACCGGCGCGTGTCGATGTCGGATCCCACGGACCCCAAGCTCGAGTTCATCCAGTCCGACCACGTGCCAGTGCCATTCGACAACGGCGGCGTCGTCGGGGTCAAGACGAACCGGCGGTGGGAACTCTCGCCGCCCTGGCGCGAGCACGCCCCTGGCGTGGGTGTGGCGACGGCGGGCGAACCGGGGGAGTTCCTGCTCTACAGCAAGAACGACTCCTGCTACGAACTCGCCGCCAGCCTCTGCGCGGGGTACGTCGTGTACGGCTACCGTGACGAGGTCGTGCTGATAGACGTGACCTCCGGCAGGCGATGGACGCTGGGCACACCCCGTGTGGAGTCGCCCTCCGAGGTCGCGGCGTGCTCCACGCGCCCCGCCCTGGTTGGGCGCGTATCGACGGCGCGGGGCGACGAGCGGTGGCTCGCGTTCGTCGGCACGGATGCGGGAGAACTGCAGCGCACGCCCCTCACCGGACTGCACGCAACGGACGTGCGCGTTGCGTTCAGCCCCGACGACACGCGCGTAGCTGTCATCAGCGCCGCGGGCAACCCGGGCGAGGAGGATGTGCGGCTGCACCTCCTGTCGGTATCGCCCGAGTTCGTCTTCTCCGAGCGCCGCTCCGTGGCCAGCTTGGCCCTCGAGCCTCCCGCCTCGCTCTCGTGGTTCGTCGATGGGACGCGCGTTCTGATCGGCTGGCCCGGCGGAGCGCTCATCGTGGACACGGAGTCGGGGGCCAAGACACCCCTCGACCTCCCCGCCCTGTCCGATCCCGACACGGCGTCCACGCTCGCCATCGACGCGACGAGCTTCCGTGCGCTCGGGGACGACCGAGTCGTCTTCTCCGCTCGCGGCGAGGACTGGCCGCCGGAGAGAGGGGCGCGCATCTACTCGTGCAAGCTCGACGGCTCGGAGGTGAAGCGCCTGACGCCTCTGGGCGATGACCCGATCCCCCGCTGGATCTTCCCCGAGACCGAAACCGAGGTGCCGAAAAAAGGTGTCACACTGCAAGGGCACACCCTCTGGTTGAAGGTGGATGAGATCCAACACCTTCCAAAAGAGTTTCAGCGTCCCGAAAAACTCAGGCACGCTTTGCCGCGTTTGACGGTCTGGAAGACGGCGCGTGTGCCGCGTGTGACGCTTGACCGTATCACCTCCGCTTCGAACATCTTCCATGCGGGCAAGGTTGAATTTGCCGATGGCTGTGGATTGTGGTTTGGCATCTCCTGGCGCAAACCAGACGCGGTCTATGA
>CAZCER010000429.1:0-4978 GCA_964497385.1 uncultured Armatimonadia bacterium
GAGCTGTCTCGACGCTGGTGGGCTGGATGTTTCCTGGGGTGGTGCGAATGAGGTCGCTTCGGCCCCACGTGAGCCCGCCGTCCGAGGACCACGCGACGAACGAGTTCCAGACGCGTTCATCGTAAAGCGGCAGCAGGAGTTCGCCGTTCGACATCACAAGCGGCTTGTTGCGGGTCATGTAGCCGAGTTCGTCGGCGAACACCCGCTCGCGCTCCCACGCGCGCTCGCCCTCGCGCCCCACCGAGCCGCGCATCTTGACCACGCAGGACGACCACCCCTTGCCGTGCATGGTCACCCAGAAGAGCGTCACCGTTCCGTCGGGACCGGGATGAAGCACGGGGTTGCCCTCACTGAGGTCCGGCGTCTTCTCGAGCACCAGAGGGGGGCCCCAGGCGCGACCGGGCGCCGACTGGTAGGCTCCGTAGATCGCCACATCGCCGTGCCCCTCGTGGCTTCCGGCGTACCAGGCCGCCATCAGGCGACCGTCGGAGAGCTGGCAGACGGTGGACCCGTGCGCCCCTGGAGCGCCGGGGATCGTCTCGTAGATGAGGCGGGCTTCGTACGGTGGCATCATGGCGGCGTGGACTCCCTCGCGGAGGGCTTTGGCGCGCGGCGCCGTCGACCCTGCCAAGTGGACTTGACTCGGTTTTGGGGGGGTGGTTATACTCCGAATAGTAGTCCGTTGTGCGTCGTTAGCTCAGCTGGTAGAGCAGGGGACTCTTAATCCCAAGGTCATAGGTTCGAATCCTATACGACGTACCATCCGGTTGCTCTGAGCCCGAGGTCATTGACCTCGGGCTCTTCTCATTGGGTAGCCTCGGGCGTCCACCAGAGCGACTCCCAGTACGCGGCGTCCAGCGCGTACGTGTCCACCGCCGCGTCTTCCGGAGGCGCTTCTTTCAGCACGCCGTACCGGAGCATCTCGCGCAGATACGGCTCAGGCGGGCGGAAGCCCGACATGTCGAATCGCTTGATCTCCTCGAGCCGGCTCTTCCCCGCCGCGCACATCGCGAGGATGCGGCCGTAGTCCGGATCCTCGGTGTCCACGAACACGGGCCCGCCGTCCGCGTTCGTGCAGAGTCCGAAACCTCCGGCGTCCCTCGAGAGCGGAGCCAGGAGCATGAGAGAGCGCTCCGGACGGGTCAGGTTGAACAGGCGGTGGCGGGCGAACCGCAGGCGCGGGTCGTTCCAGTCCGGCCGCCAGAACGACACGTCGCGTTCGTCCGAGAGCGCGCGCGGGAGCACCCGGTCGCCGGTGTGGCATTCGGCGCAGCGCCGCGCGATCGCGTCCGCGGCCTCGATCGTCTCGGGCCAGCCGGCGTCGACCTCGGTGAGCGTGTTGGCGTAGTAGCCGCCGATGGAGCCGCCGCCAAGGGCTCCGTACGTGCCCGGATAGGTCGCTCCCGACTCGATCCAATACCGCACCATGTCGAGTTCCCGAGGCGATGGCGAAACCTCGTGGTGCCTCTCGAGCAGCTTCCGCATCAGTGGGCTGGCCGACGTGCCGGTCGTCCGGGGAGCGCGGTTCCCGACCGGCTCGTTGCGTCCGTCGGCGACCTGCCGCTTGTAGGTGAGGGTGTAGTAGCTGTGCGAGAACATCGGGCCCCGGTCGCCGGATAGGATCACCCCGCCGGCCATCGGCCCGAGGCCGCCCGCGTGGGCCTCATAGTCATGGCACAGGAGGCAGTGCGCGTCGAGGATCGGCTGGATGTCGCGCGGGAAGTCGAAGACCTCCGGAACGCCGGCCGGACGCTCAGGGACGCTCGGGGCGCGCCGCGTCGCGAGCAGGCTCGACGGAGGCTGCGTCGTCGTCGTACGAGGCTCGTGGCACCCCAAGCAACTCTGGGACTCGCCCGGCTGAAGCGTGAGAAAAGAGTGCATGCGCTTCACCGATAGGTCGTTTTCGTCCAGGGCCACCAGGAAGAGGCTCCGGAGCGCCGGCAGTTCGAGGTAGGCGGAGCCGTCTTCCTCGACGGGCGCGGTCCCGACCACGCGTTCGAGCGTGAACGTCCCGCCATAGCTGATGGGATCCATGCCGCCGGTGTAGTTGATCGGTTTCGGAAGCGACTCGAGCACGAGGAGCTTCTTGATCGAGCCCGGCTCCACCCCGGCCATGTTCCGGCCCTCGTAGACGTTTGTCAGAACAAGCCGCCCCGTCGACTGGGACGTCAGGGGGCGCACGGGGATCCGAGTCTCACGGGCGCGTGGGATCAGGAGACTCGGCTCATGGCACCAGAGTTCGCGCGCGATGGCCTCCTGCGGCAGCCGGTAGACGCGGAACGGCTCCCCGGCGGGCCCGACGCCCTGGATCTCGGCGCCTCTCGCCACGAGGAAGTGCTCCGAGTTGACGGGGTATGGATCGCGTAGGTCCCCGGGCGCGGCCAAGCGGGTCGCGCGCGCCTGATCGTCCGGACCGTTGCCCGGATCCACGCGCGTCAAATACCCCTGGTGCTCGGTGATCCCGTGCCCGGGAGAGAAGATGCACACGACTTCACGCGAGCCGGGGATGGGCTTCGCCCCAAGCATCACCGTGCCGGGGTGCATGTTGCCGTAGTAGACCATCTGACCCGCGCCGTCGGGGTTCATCGTCCAGAGATGGTGGTAGTCGACCTGGCTGCGGTCGACGTATTCCCAGCGCATGTACAGAAGCCGCCCATCGGGCAGGGGCCACGGCGTGTTGTCGTGCTCGACGTTCGCCGAGAGCGGGCGGACGTTCGCGCCGTCGGCGTCGCACCGATAGAGCGTCGCGACAGGCGTCAACCAGCAGTTCACCCACCGGTTCGAGCGGCTGGAGCAGAACGCGACGCCGCCGTCAGGGAGATACGTGGGCTCGATGTCGTCGCAGTCGCCATCCGTGAGCTGTCGGAGCCCGGTCCCGTCCTTGCGCACCTCGTAGAGGTGATACTGACGCGTGCCGCCCTTCAGGTACGCGAAGAGGATGCGATCACCGTCGTAGTGCACCTGAGGGTCGCGCACGCAGCCGTCCGGGTCCTCGAGGATCGTGGTCGTCTCGCCCGTGCGAACGTTCAGACGGTACAGACCGCCGCCGCGGATGCGGTAGGGCAGGTCCTCCGTGCTCCCGGCGTAATAGCCGAAGTTCGCATACCAGTGCCCGTCGATCCCCGGGGCCCGCACCGCGAAGACGATCTCCTCCGCGCCGCTCCCTGCCAGCGCCTCCTCGAACCCCTTGCGCGCTTCCTCGCGAATCGCCTCGCGCGCCTCCTCCATCCGGCGCCGGATCGCGGCGACGAGGTCTCGTCCATCGGGCGCCGCGACTTCGATCTCCCAAAGGGAGTAGAGCCCGAACGGCCCCGGTCGGAGGCAATCGAGGCGAATGCAGCGCCCCGCGACCCCGAGGGCGTCGAGGGTCTCGACTCCCCCCTGTCCGTCCTTACGCTCCGCGACCGTTGTCCAGTTCTCCCCGTCATCGGAGACCGCAATGCTCCATTCGGCGGCGTAGGCGGCCTCCCAACGGACGGTGACCGACCCGATGGGAACGCTCTCACCGAGGTCAATCCGGTACCAGGCCGCGCCGCCGCCGTGCGCACCGGACGCCCAGCGGCTGGCCGGATTGCCGTCGACCGCGAACTCCGGCGCGTAGTCGGGGCTGTGGGTGGACGAGACCGCAATCGGGCTCGACGGACCCTGAGCGCCCGCGGCGGGCAGAAGCGCCGCGAACGCGGCGAGGCAAAGGGCGTGGAGTCGCGCTCTCGGCAAGTCAGGCCCCACTTGTCTCCGGGTCTACCGGACGGAGAATGAGAAGACCTCGGTGTCGTCCGCCGCCCAGGCGCCCAGGATCGTCAAGCGGACGCCCTCGACCACGGACCCGACGGGGAGGCGGACAAGCCGCTGGTGATTCTCGGACACACGGGCGATCGGCGTCCACTCGCCGCCGACGAGCCCCTCGAGCCGGAAGTCCCGCACGAGCCTCGGCGGGGGCGCGGTGAGTTCCCCGAAGCTCCCGAGGCGGCTGAGTTGGATCTGCGTGTCGAGCTGGCTGTCGAACACGAGGGCGACCTCGGCGCACTCGCGCGCGGCGCCAAACTCATAGGTCACCCGGTCGCCCGCGCGGCACGCCCAGGAGTGGCGATCGTCTCCGACAGGGCGCTGCACTCCGTCCCGCAGCGGCTCCGGATCCCCCTGGCTCGCCGTCAGGGCGGCCTCCGTGGTGAGAGGGCCGAAGCGCATCGGCAGCCAGGGAATGTAGGCGTCATCGGCGAGGAGCGTCTGCTGAAGCTCGTCGATGCGGGCTCCGACCTCACGGGGAGTGACGCCGTCGCGTATCGCGATCGCCGCGGCCGTGCCGACAGCCTGCCCCATCACCGCGCAGGTGGCCTGCACACGCGTCGAACTCAGCGCGGCGTGCGAGCAACTGACGTCTCGCCCGGCGAACATCAGGTTCGCCACGTTCCGTGAGTAGAGGCACCGGTAGGGGATGCCGTAAGGTGACGGCGCGGGGTGGAAGATGGTCGCGGGGCTTCCGAGCTTCACGGCCTCGAAGCCGGCGGGATGATGGTCGTCCATGCTCCAGCCGCCGTACGCGACGCGATCGTCAAAGCGACCTTCGGACTCCACGTCGAGTTGGGTGAGCACATGGTCGCCGACGTAGCGACGGCTCTCGCGCTTGCCGGGCAGGAACTGGATCCACTCGAGCGCCCAGTTCTCCGCAGCCTTCGCCTCACACCGGTTCTTGATGTGGTCCCACACGCCGTACACGATCCGCAGCAGTTCGTCGCGGAGCGTTTCGGTGTCGTGGATCGAGTCGTACTCTCCGCCCAACTCCACCCACCAGTAGCCCATCCCGACCCACTTGTGGCCCCCCTTGCCGTACGGGAGGTCCTCGCAGCGCTCGAACACGCGCGAACCCGGCGGCGGCGTGAAGGGCATCGGACGATCGTGCTCGCGGGCCTCGAAGAGACACGTCATGCCCATGGTGCGCTGGTCCGCGACCTCGGGCGCGATCGACTCCCCGTACTCC
>CAZCER010000430.1:0-4977 GCA_964497385.1 uncultured Armatimonadia bacterium
TCGGCGTCGGCGGCGTCGGTCGCAAGCGGCTTCTCGCACAAGATGTGCTTGCCCGCGCGCGCGGCGGCGACCGCCGCGTCACGGTGGGCGTGGTCGGGCGTAGCCACCGAGACGGCCTGGATGTCCTCGCGCGCGAGAAACGCGGCGAGGTCCTCCATCGCCACGCTCGCTCCCTGGGCGCGGGCGAGCGCGGAGGCGCGATCGCCGTCGAGGTCGCACACGCCGATGAGGCGGGTCCGAGGATCGCGCGCGTAGACCTTCGCGTGCTCCGAGCCGATGATCCCAGCTCCGATGACGCCCACGCCCACCGGTTCCATCCGGCCTCCGCCTCTCCGACGCGCCTACCGCCGCGGCGGCGAGAAACTCACCGCTTCCAGCACCGTCCGCACATCCTCGGCAAGCCGCTGGGCCGCGTATCTCGGGCCCTCCATCCGAAAGAGCACCGCGTCCTCGCCGCGGAGCGCGACCGCGAGGGCGAGCCAACGCGCGCGGCGATCGCCGGGCAGGCGCACGACCACGGTCCGCGTCGCCGCCGGGCATCCCGCCACAAGCTCCCACGCGCTCTCGCCCCGCTCCACGACCTCCGCCCCGACGAGCGCGGCCTCGAGCGCCGCCTGGGGGCCGCCCTCGGGAATGGAGACCACGCTCACGTCGAGCGTGCAGGAGGGGTCGCGGCGCTGAGCCCGGATGCTCACGTCGCTCGCGGCCGGCATGTCCCAGCCGTCCGGGAGGCCCACCTGGACGCCCATAGCGGCGCTTCGGGCGGAGCGCCGCACCTCGGGCCGCGCGGGGCTTCCCCCACGGAACCGCGCCGCGCCGCACATCTCGATGAAGGCGGGCAAGGCCGCGTCATAGGCTTCGGCAGGGGCGGCGAAGACGAGAATGACGGAGGTGTCTCTACGGGTGAGATAGAGCGTGCATGTGCGGCGACCGTCGCTCTCGAACTCGCGGACGTCGTACCAGGCGCCGTCCAACTGCGTCCGCGTGGCTCGGATCAGTCTCGGGCCTCCGCGATCGGCGTCCGCGATCTGCTCGGCGAGGAGGTCTCGGAGGGCGTCGTCGTCGAGCTTCGCCGGAGAGCGAAGGACGGCGATCTCGGCCACGCCGTCGGAGGCCGCATGGATGACGATCGGGCTCTCCGCGACTAGCGGGGAGTATCCCGCGGGCAGGGGCAAGAGCAGCCCGGAGGCGGAGTCGACGAACGGCACGCCCGCATCAACGGGAAGGCCCGTCAGAACGATGCGCCCGTCCGGGCGAATAAGCGAGCGATGCAGTTCCGGCGAGGCGCTTGGCGTCAGGAAGAACTCCGCGGAGGCGCCTTCCGCGCCTTGCCGGAGCACGGGCGTGTACCCGGCGCACCACACGAGGACGTCGAGCGGCCCCGAGCCCTCGGGGATCGGAACGCAGAAGCGGCCCTCGCCGTTGGTCTGGCCAATGCGGTGGTCGGGGATCCTCGGAGACGCAAGGTCCGCGGCGACGACGGCGTCACGGCCGTCGCTGCCGGTCTCCAGCATGAGACCGCGACCGACCACGACGGTGACGCCGCCGAGAGGGCGTTCGGTGAGGGCGCCGGCCTCGGCTTCCGACGCGTACACGACTCCCGCGAGCGCGTCTTGCGCGAGAGCCGCAGGGCCGCTGGCGAGGACGAGAAAACTGGCGACGACTGCGAGTGACGGGCAGGCTGGCCTCATGGCTTCTCCGGAGTCTTCGATGCGATGTCGGGTAGTTCCGCGCCGCGGTCCGATGCCCTCCAGCGCCCCATGAGTCTCGCCGCTTGGGGCCCACGCTCGACGGCGGTTCGCCCCGGCGCGGCGGCTCCCTGCGCCCGCTGGAAGAGCCTGCCTAGCTGAAGCCGAGAAGCAGTCCGCCTCGGTACACAAGGAAGGCGACGACCCACGCTGTCGCGATGGTGTAGAGGGTTAGGAACGCCCCCCACCTCCACGAGCCCGCTTCCCGCGCAACGACGGTGACGGTTACCAAGCACGGCACGTAGAGCAGCACGAAGACCATGAACGCATAGGCTGACAGCGGCGTCATGCCGGCGTCGGAGCGCAGCCGCTCACGGAGAGACCGCATCGTCGCCTCGTCCTCCTCGTCTCCGACTCCGTAGATCGTGGCCAAGCTGCTGACGACGACCTCCTTGGCCGACACGCCGGTGAGCAGCGCGACGGTCATCCGCCAATCGAAGCCCAGCGGACGCATGGCGGGCTCGAGAGCCCGCCCGGCGCGGCCCGCCGCGCTGTAGGCCAGGTCCGGTTCGTCGCTGCCCGCCGGGGCGGCCGGGAAGGAGCAGAGCGCCCACACGATGACGCTCATGGCGAGGATCACGGTTCCGGCCTTCCGCACGTACTGCCAGACCCGCTCCCACATGTGGACCAGGAGCGCGCGCGCGGTCGGCAGACGGTAGGGAGGGAGTTCCATCACGAAGGACTCGGATTCGCCGCGGAAGATCGTCGACTTCAGGACGCGCGCCATCACACAGGCGACGACGACTCCGAGCGCGTAGATCGAGACGAGGATCGCGCCGCTGCTCTCCGCCGGAAAGAAGGCGCCGATCAGAAGCACGTAGACCGGCAGCCGCGCGCTGCAACTGATGAAGGGAGTCACGAGCATCGTGGTCAGCCGATCCTTGCGGTCCGCAAGGGTCCGTGTCGCGAGCACGGCGGGGACGCTGCAGCCGAAGCCGATGAGCATCGGGATGAACGACTTGCCGTGCAGGCCGATCAAGTGCATGACTCGGTCTATCACAAAGGCGGCCCTGGCGAGGTACCCCGTATCCTCCAGCAGGGCGATGCCGAGGAAAAGCAACAGGATCTGCGGAACGAAGACGAGGACCCCGCCCACCCCGCCGATGCAGCCGTCCACGATCACCGACTGGAGCGGCCCTTCCGGCAACGCGTCCGATAGCCACGCGCTGAGAGCGGCGAACCCCGCCTCGATCCACTCCATTGGGGGGGCTCCAAGCCGGAAGACGCCCTCGAAGAGCCCCCAGAGAATGAGCCCCAGAAGCGGGAGCCCCAGAAGCCGATGCGTGAGGATCGCGTCGATCCGCTCGCTGACTTCGGCGCGGATCGTGGAGGACGGCGTGACGACTTCGCGCGCGATTCCCGCGGCGACGCCGTAGCGGTCGTCGGCCACCAGGACCTCGACAGGCTCGCCCAGGTGGCTTGCCAGCCCCGAAGCGGTGCGCTCGATGAGGGCGCGATGCTCCGGCGAGAGGTCGACTCCCATCTCCTCCTCGACCTTGGCGTCGCCCTCGAGCAGTTTTAGCGCGAAGTACCGCCGACGCGACTCGGGGATGGCCGTGGAAGCGTCGAGCGCGGGGTCGATCTCGGCCACGGCCTCTTCCACGTGCTGCCCCAGAGGGAAGGGCGACGGCGTGCGGCCCTGCCGGGCCGCCTCGACGGCCGCCTCGATCAGCTCCGAGAGGCCTTTGCCCGTCCGCGCCACCAGCGGCGCCACGGGCATGCCGAGCAGGCGCGAGAGCCGCTGCGCGTCAACGCGGCGCCCGAGCGACTCGATCTCATCCATCATGTTGAGGCCCACGACGACGGGCACGCCCAGTTCCGCGAACTGGGTCACCAGGTAGAGGTTGCGCTCGAGGTTCGTGGCGTCGACCACGCAGACGACGGCGTCGGGGCGTCGCTCCAGGATGGCTCGCCGGGCGACGAGTTCCTCGGGCGAGTACGCGCTGAGGCTGTAGGTTCCAGGCAGGTCCAGGAGGCGTACGGGCTCATCGCTGGGGAGAACGAATCGCCCCTCCTTCGCCTCCACCGTGACCCCCGGGTAGTTGGCGACGTGGCGCCTTGCGCCCGTGAGTCGGTTGAACACCGTGGTCTTGCCCGAGTTGGGGTTCCCGGCCAGCGCGACGAGCAGCTCGGACAACGCCTACTCACCGGCCTTGCCGCGCCGGCGGCTCCACTGGGCGCTGTCGGCGAACCACCGCCGCCGCTTGGCGCAGCAACCGATCGGGAGTTCCACCAACACCTGGACGGCCTCGTCCTTGCGCAGGCACAGATGGTACCCGCGCACCTTGAGTTCGATCGGATCGCCCAGCGGAGCAACGCGGACGACCTCCACATCGACGCCGCGCGTCACGCCCATGTCCGCCAACCGCCGGCGAATGGGGCCATGGGACTGGATGCAACGGATGATCCCTGTCACTCCGAGTGGACACAGGGAGAGGGGGACCAGGGACGGGGGATCGCACCTCAAGGGCTTGCTTCCTCCTCGACGGCGACCCGGGAGATCGGGCAGTCCACCCCAAGTTGACAGGTCAGCCCGTCCGACGATCCGGACCAGTAGGCCTGGAGCGTCGCAAGCCAAGCGCGGTCCTGCCGGGGGCAGTCCAGCACGCAACGCACGAAGTCCAGCAGCCGTTGGAGCGTCACCGGACCGATGGCGTGCTCCATGCTGCAGCTTTCGACATCGGCCTTGACGTCATCCACAAGCAGCACATCAACCAGGAAACGCTTCAACGCGCGGTGACGCGCAAGGAGGCTCGACGCCCGGCGGCGACCCTCCTCCGAGAGGCGGACGGCCCCGTACCGCTCATGATTCACCAGCCCGACTTCGCGCAGGGTCTTCAGGGCCGATGTAACACTCGGAAGTGATACGCTCAGCTCTTCCGCGATCTGCTTCACACGGGCCTCCCCGGAGTCTTCCATCAGCCGATAGATGGCCTCCAGGTAGTCCTCCATGTTCGACGAAAGCGCTGGCGCCAATGACCTTCCCTCTTCCGAGTTAGTCGTTTCTACTTAGATGCTTCTTACACCAGGCGTGGCGAGGAGTCAAGGCCGAGCGGCGCTTCAGCCCGTACGCGCGGCGCGGGCCGACCGGGGTCGGCCCGCGCACCCCGCTGAGGTTCTCTGACGGTGACCGCTAGGTCTTGAAGCGCGAAACGATGGTCTGCAGCTCGCCCGCGGAGGCCGCCGATTCCTCGGACGACGCCGCGAGTTCCTCGCCGCCGGCGCTGAC
>CAZCER010000431.1:0-4966 GCA_964497385.1 uncultured Armatimonadia bacterium
GGCCGTCGGCCCCGCGCGCGAAGGACACGGTGAGCCGCACATGGACGACCTCTCCGCTCTTGCGCACAAAGCGGGTGTCGCGCTGGTAGGAGTCGCGCTCACCCCGCTCCAGCTCGTGCCAGAGCGTCAGATCCGGTTTGCGGTCCTCCGGGTGCGTGAACTCCTCGGCCCTCAGGGCCAGGAACTCCTCGAGCGAGAGCCCGAGCATCGCGAGAAGAGCCGGATTCGCCATCAGGTGCCGCCCCGTGTGGTCGGTGATCGCGATCCCGAGCGCCGCATGCTCCAGAAGGGCCCGGATGCGCGCCTCGGTGTCCAGCCGCGCGGCGAGTTCCTGCTTGTGGAGCGACAGGTCGCGGACGGTCAGAAGCGTCGCCCGAGCGCCGCTCTCGTCCCACGGCCGAAAGGTGGCCTCGACCGGCGCCCTGCGTCCGCTGGAGTGCAGCAGCGCGGCCTCGTACCGCTCGCAGAGCCCCTCGCCGAACATCCGCCGCCCATGGCCCGCCTCGACGCGCGCGCGGTCCTCCGGCGCGAACCAGCTCAGCCAGCCGCCGAACGCGATCTCCTCGGGGCCTCTGCCCAGCAGGCTGCCGAGGCGCGTGTTGGCAAACAGCACACGCTCCTCCGAGACGGCGGCCATGCCGTCGTTCGATTGCTCCACCAACTCACGCAGGAGCGCGTCCATCACGGACCTTCCCGGACCGATGCGGCCGCAGGGGCGCTCCGCTCGGGAGCACCCCTCGCCGCGTCGCCTTCCTGACCGTTCGGAGCGCTAAAGGCGCTCGAGCATCTCGAGACGCGGGTCGCCGGCCAGCGCGTCGCCGACTTGCGCGAGAAAGCCCTGGAAGTGCGGCGTCGCCATGTGCTCGTCGAGCGCCTCCTGGCTCTCCCACTCCTCGAGCACCACGAGCTGGGCGGGGTCTTCCTTCATGCGACAGACTTCGTAGGCGATGCAGCCGGCTTCGGCGCGGCTCGGTGCGACGAGGCCGACGAGCGCCTCGGCGACCACGGCCTCCTGGCCGGGCTTCGCGTCGATCCGAGCGATGAACTTCAGCATGGTGATTCCTCCTTGGGGCGCCCGCTTGCGGGCCGGACTGTCTGTTCGCGCGCGGGTTCCGCGGCACCTGTCCGAGCGACAGCGTCCCGCGTTCGCCTGAACTCCCGCGCCCCCCGCCGCGATAGGCTCATTGGGGGAAGCGAACGGAGCCGACTGAGCATGCACGAACTGCACGGGCCGGAGCGCGCGGCCGCTCTGCCTCTCTTTCGTGAGCTGGAGTACGACCTCATGCCCGCGTCCATCGTGGAGGGCTGGACGCCTGGGCGCGTCTTCGCCGACAGCGCTACCCGGCCCACCGTGGCCCTGGCCTGGGACCGCTATGGGGCCCTCTTCGTCGCCGGCGCGCCGAGCGGCGCGGCCTTGGCCGAGTTGCGCGACCTCTTCGAGGGAACCATCGCACCCGACCCTCAGCGCCCCGAGTGGCTCCGGTGGTTCCGGCTCCACTGCACCGGACCCGACTGGGAAGCCGCCGCGTCGGTCATCGTCGGCGACCGCGCCGTGTCGCCGCGCCTCCGTCGGCTCTACCGCATGGCCCCCGACGCGGCCCGCCCCGAAGCGCCCGACCTCCATGACGGCTACGCGCTCGCGCCCGTGGACGCCGCCGCGTTCGCGCGCGCGGACCTCGCGGGGCGCGAGCGCCTGGAGACCCAGGTCCTCGACTGCTGGGCCTCGGTCGAGGACTATCTCGCGCGCGGGTTCGGCTTCTGCGCCACCCACGACAACGAGGTCGTCGCGTGGTGCCTCTCGGAGCATCCCTGTCCGGGGCGCTGCGGGCTCGGCGTCGAAACCGTTGAGAGCCACCAGCGGCTCGGGCTCGCCGCCGCCGTCTCGTCCGCGTGTCTCGCGGTGGGCGCCCGGCGGGGCGAGACCGTTCTCTGGGACTGCTCGGACGAGAACGCGGGATCCGTCGCGACCGCCGAGCGCGTCGGTTTCGGAGCCTTCGTCCGCCACCGCGCGTACGTGGGCGCGTTCGACTGAGGCGCGTCAGCGGGCCCGGCCGTCTCGGCTCCCCGGCAGAAGCTCTTGCACGCTGGAGGCCAGCTCGCTCAGCGCGAAAGGCTTGGGCAGCACCCGCATCGGCAGCCCGCGCGTCGCAAGCCGCCCCGCCATCTCACTGCCGTAGCCGCTCATCAGGATCACAGGAAGGCCGGGGCTGGCGTCGTGGACCCGCGTCGCCAGCTCCTCGCCGGTCAGATCGGGCATCCAGTGGTCGGTGAGGATCAGGTCGAACGCGGTCGGGTCGGACTCGAACAGACTCCACGCCTCCCGGCCGCTTGTCACCAATCGCGCCTCCCAGCCCAGCCTGACCAGCATGCGCCCGCACAGTCTCGCGAGCGCCTCGTCATCGTCCACGACGAGAACGGTTGGCTTCGCGGGGGCCCGTTGATCGGCGACGTCCTCGCCGGCGCTGACGCGATCCCTCTCCGCCGCGCTTAGGGCGCCCGTCCACGATGCGAGCGCCCAGCAGACCGGCGCGGCGCTCCGACTCTCAAGCTGTGACATCTCGACACCTTCCTCGCGGCGAGCGACCGACGCCCCGGTCACCCCCGCCCCTCTCGACCCCGTGAACCGTCTCGCGCCCGCGCCCGGTGCGCGTCCGGTCTCTCTCCGGTCTCCTGTCGGACACCCTCCCGCAGGCGCGCGAAGTACGCGGCCGCGAATCCGAGACACGACGCGACGCAGTCCCGCGAGAATCCCGCCTCGCGGATCGCCTCTTCCAGCCCGTCGCGCAAAGCCGCTCGGCGCGTCGCGCCGCAAACAGAGAGAAGCGGAGCGGACGACGGCCTCGCGCCGGGCCTCCAGGAGGGCGCTCACCGCAGCCTGGAACTCTCCGGAAGCGGGCGTCGCGCCGCTCGCGGAGGCCGCGCCGTAGAGGAGGGCGGAGTCGTTGGGCCTTACCATGTGACAGGGCCTGCCTTCCGCTTCCGACGGTCCCCCGAGTATGGCGAGGCGCATGGCGAAGCACACTAAGGCGAACGCTGGAAAGCCCAGGCGGAAGCACGGGATAAGCAACCACGAAGCGCCCCCGCCGTCGTGCCGCGACCACGCTCCGGCGGTCAGGCCAACGGTGGGGGACGCTCAGGCGTTCGCCCGAGGCCGTCTACGGGGAAGGCCGGACGGCGCGGCGGCATGGGCCGCGCGCGAGCGGGTCACGCCTCGGGTGAGACGATCCCCTCGCGGATGGCGTAGCGCGTCAGTTGGGCCACATTGTGGAGGTCCAGCTTCTCCATGATGCTTCGGCGGTGCGTCTCGACGGTCTTGGGGCTGAGGTGGAGCTTGGCCGCCGCGTCCTTGTTGCTGCAGCCCTCGGCGATGAGCTGCAGCACCTCGCGCTCCCGGAGGGTCAACGGGCAGGCGGGCTGGCCGTCGCCGCCCTCGGGCCGCTCGCGATATTCGCGGACGACCAGGCCCGCGACCTTGGGACTGAGGTACGACTGCCCCGAAGCGACCGCGCGGATCGCGTCATCGAGTTCGCGGACGGCGCCGTCCTTGAGGACGTAGGCGGAGGCCCCGGCCTCGAGCATGCCGAGCACGGAGCGGCGCTCGCTGTGCATCGACAAGGCGACGATCTTGCAGTCCGGATGCGCCGACAGGATCCGTCGCGTGCCCTCGATCCCGTTGAGCCCCGGCATGCTGACGTCCATCACCACGACATCCGGGCTGAGCCGTCCCACCAGGTCCAGCGCCTCGCCGCCGTCGCCCGCCTCCCCGACGACCTCAAAGCCGCCGCCCAGCTCGAGAACGTGGCGAAGCCCTTGACGAACCACTTCGTGGTCATCCACCAGCACGATCCGCAGCGCCACAGCGCCCACCCGCCTATCCAGCGCTCTCGCCATCGGTCGGAGCGATGAGGGTCGCGCGCGTCCCCTTGCCCGGCGCCGAGACCACCAGCACTCGTCCTCCCAGCGCTTCGATCCGCTCCCGCACGCTGAACAGCCCAAAGTGCTCCATCGTCCGCGTGTCCGGCACGGCGGCCACGGGGTCGAATCCGACGCCGTCGTCTTCCACCGTGACATGGACGAAACCTCCGAGCCGCGCGATCTCCACCCGCGCCTGCCGGGCCCGCGAGTGGCGAACCACATTGCGGAGCAGCTCGCGCGCGCACTGGTACAACACCGACCGGACCGCTCCGTCGAGGGGCTTCGGGCAACGGTCATCGGAGAACTCGAAGCCGATCGGCTGCTCCTCGTCGAGCCTCGACACGAGCCACTCGACCGCGGCCTCGAGACCCATCTCGTACAGCAGCGGCGGGCTGATGTCGAAGGTGAGAGAGCGCGTCTCGCGGATCGCGCGCCCGAGGAGGTCGGCGACCTCCGACAAGGCCGACGCGCGCTCCGGCGAGGTCTCCGAGCGCTCCAAGACGCTGAGTTCCAGTTGCACGGCCAAGAGCGTCTGCGCCACGCTGTCGTGGAGGCCCGCGGCGATGCGCTGCCGCTCCTGCTCCTCGACAAGCGAGAGCCGCGTCCCCAGCGCGCGAAGCTGCTCCTGATAGGATCGGAGCTGCTCGTCGCCGACGCGCCGCTCGGTGATGTCGTTGCAGGCGCCGACCCAGCGCAGGGGCCGGTCGTCCTCTCCGAGCACCGGGGCCGCGCGGTTCAGCCAGCAGCGCCAGCTTCCGTCCTTCCGGTGTATCCGATACTCACCGACAACGGGCTCGATCGACGTGCGCGTGGCCTCAACCGAACGCGCGATCTGGTCTCGGTCGTCCGGATGGATCCGTGCAAGCCATTCGTCCAGCGTCGATGGAAGCTCACCCGGCCCGTAGCCGAGAGCCCCCTCGACGCCTCCGTGCCAGGTCAGCGCGTCCGTCGCAACGTCCCATTCGTAGATGAGGTCCGTGCTCGTCTCCGCCGCGATTCGGAAGCGCTCCCGGCTCTCCCACAGCTCCTCCTGCGCCCGCACCCGCTCGGT
>CAZCER010000432.1:0-4953 GCA_964497385.1 uncultured Armatimonadia bacterium
GCCGTGCTGGACGCGGAGGCCGCCGAGCGCCTCGGATGCCGGCGGGCGGGCCCCCATGTGCGACTGACCGTGAGCGACACAGGATGCGGCATGACGCCGGAGGTCCGCGAACGCGCTCTCGAACCCTTCTACACGACGAAGCCGCCCGGCGAGCGAACGGGGCTTGGCCTGTCCACCGTCCATGGCATCGTGGCCGGCCACGGGGGCGCCGTCTCGCTCTTCAGCGAAGAGGGCCAGGGCGCCGCGGTGAGCGTCTATCTGCCCTGTGCGGCGGAGGAGGGGCTCGCGCCGGACGCGGACCTCACCGCACCCGCTCCCCGAGGCGACGAGCGCGTTCTGGTCGTGGACGACGAGAGCGCCATGGCCAAGCTCGCGTGCGACATGCTCACCCTGCTGGGTTACCGGGCGGACCAGGAGACCGACCCTCAGAGAGCGTGCGAGCGACTGCGTCACGATCCCTCGGCCTATGACATCCTCGTCACGGACTCCATCATGCCTCGGCTCACCGGGCTCGAGCTTGTGTCGGAGGCGCGCCGCATCGGCGCGAAGCTTCCCGTCGTCATCGTGAGCGGCCTCGGCCAGGGGCTGGCGCCGGAACGCCTCAAGAGCCTCGGCGTCTCGACCGTGGTGCGCAAGCCCTACACGCTGCGCGAACTCGCCGTCGCCGTCCGTGACGCCCTCGATGAGACGTGATCGGCGCTCTTTGTTCGGCGCGAGGAACTCCCCGAACGCAACCACCGGAGCCTCTTCCCTCGTATGACGGAGCCGCGGCTCCAGTGAGAACGCCAGAGACCGGGACGTGCGATGACGAACGAGACGGTGGTTGAGTGCCGCGGTCTGGTGAAGGCCTACGGCGGAAGGCGCGCGGTCGACGGGCTCGACATGACCGTTCGCAGCGGTGAACTCTTCGGGTTCCTGGGACCCAACGGCGCCGGCAAGAGCACGACGATCCGCTTGCTGCTGGATTTGGTCCGGCCCGACGGAGGGGAGGCGTTGCTCTTCGGCGAGTCGGTGCGCGCCGCGCGCCGCACCGTGCTTCCTCGCGTGGGAGCCATGGTCGAGAGGCCGGACCTCTACGAGCATATGACGGGCCGCCAGAATCTGGAGATTCTGGCGCGGCTTTCCGGCCCCTGCCCCGCCCGACGGATCGATGAAGTGCTCGAACTCGTCGGTCTCGGGGATCGCCAACGCGACCGGGTGCACGCCTACTCGCACGGGATGAGGCAGCGGCTCGGCCTGGCCCAGGCGATGCTCCCGCACCCGCGGCTGCTGATCCTCGACGAGCCGGCCAACGGTCTCGACCCCGCCGGGCTGATCGACGTGCGGAACCTGCTGAGGCGCCTCGTCCAGGAGGAGGGCGTCACGGTGCTCCTCTCGAGCCACATTCTGAGCGAGGTCGAGATCATCTGCTCCCATGTGGCTCTCGTCTCGCGCGGGCGCTGCGTGATGCAGGGCTCCGTCGCCGACCTTCTGGCCGGCGCCGACTGCGTCGCCGACCTGACGGTGGATGACGCGGAGAAGGCCCTGCGGCTCCTTGCCGCCGCGCCGCAGGTGAGCGCCGCACGGACGGGTCCGGGAACGTTGGCCGTGCGCGCCGCCGACGGCGGTCTCGCCGAGGTGAACCGGGCGCTCGTCGCGGGCGGAGTCGCGGTGTCGGCCCTCGTCCCCCGCAAGGCGACGCTCGAGGAGCGCTACATGACCGTCATGGATGAGGTCCAACATGCTGATGCTCTTGCGCGCTGAGTTCGCGAAGCTCTTTCGCCGGCGGGGCACGTACGTCGGCTACGCGGTGCTGCTGGTGTTGGTCCTGGCCGTCGCCGTGCCGATCCGATGCTACAGCTCCAACGTGGAGCAGAGCCTCATGGACGACGCGCAACGAAGCGGGATCGCCTCCGCGATGACCGATCGGGCCCTGACCGGGCTCTTCGTGCCGCGCGTGATGCTGTTCCTGCCGCTCCGAATCATGGTCGTGAACACCCTGATGGGCTTCTTCGCCGCCATCGTCGGCGGGGGCATGATCTCCGGCGAGTACGCGGCCGGCACGCTGCGCCTCATGCTGACGCGGCCGCCCGCCCGATGGCGGTTGGCGCTCGCCAAGTTCGGCGCGGCCGCCGTCCAGTCCGCGAGCCTCCCCCTCTTCCTTGGCCTGAGCGCTCTGGCGGTGGGGTATGCGCTCTTCGGGTCCGGCCCCATGCTCTTCCTGGATGTCGGGGAAGGCCCGCGCGGCGTCGCGCAGCCCGCTCTGTTCTTCGCCGAGCGCGAGGCCCTCATCCGCCTCGCGCTCTGCTACGGCCTGATGGCCCTCGGGGCCGTCTCGGTCGCGTCCATGGGGCTCTTCTTGAGTTCTTTCACCGCGCACGCGTTGACCGCGGCCGGCGTCACCTTCGGCGCGGTGCTGCTCTGCGGCGTGCTGTCGATGCTCGGGAGCGTGCCCGAGGAGATCGGTTTCTTCGCCTTCTTCCGCACCATCCACCCCTACCTCATCACCACGCACATCAACGTCTACGACGCGCCGCTCATGGCGGACATCGACTGGGAACGGGTGTGGACGTCGGTGGCCTGGCTGCTGGGCTATTCGACGGCGTTCCTGGGCGGGGCGCTGCTCATTTTCTCCCGACGCGACGTGCGGTGCTGAGGCCGGTGCGGGGCCTCGACGCGGACCATGATGTGGGAGGAGGAGTTCCGTAGCATTCGCCGAAGTTGTTCGCCACATCGGGTGCGAGGGCTTGGCCCTCCTCGGAAGACGGTGCGAATCCGTCGCTGCCCCGCAACTGTAACCGGAGACGAACGCCGCAAGTGCCACTGGTCGCGAGACCGGGAAGGCGCGGCAAGTAGGAGGACCCGGAAGCCAGGAGACGGCTCGATGGCTCTAGGAGATCGCACTCCTCGCGGGTAGGAGCGTGCGTCATGCGTCATCGCCGTCGGGCGGACGGGGCCGCACCCGTCCGAGTTCATCCACAACGCCTCACGCGCATACGCTGTCGCTCGCCTCTTGGGATTGCGATCCGATCCCAAGGAGGTGACCCCTATGGCCTGTCCCCCCTCCTGCACCAGCATGTGTCCGGCCCTGGTCGACGCGTGCGCGCTCGTTGAGCAGATCCATTTCGCCTTCGCGCTGGGTGAGCTGCTCCAAGACCCGGAGTGCCAGGACCCCGAACTCCGGAACCTGGCCGTCGCGTGCCTGCTGGCCCAAGCGCCGTTCTCCATCCGCGCCGCCTTGTTCGCGGCGCCGCGCCCCGCGCGGCCCAAACCCCAGGAACAGGAGTGAACCCGCATGAAGCGCTCCCGCGGAGCGTTCACGTTGATTGAGCTACTGGTCGTGATCGCGATCATCGCGATCCTCGCCGCCATCCTGTTCCCGGTGTTCGCCCGGGCCCGGGAGAAGGCAAGACAGACCTCCTGCCTCTCCAATCTGCGCCAACTCGCCCAAGCGGAGATCGCCTACCAGCAAGACTACGATGGGCTCTTCGTCATGGGCGCCGAGGACATGTGGTCCGGGTTCGGGGGCCGCAAACGCTGGCACGGAGTGCGCGAAGGCGACGGCGTGGGCGGCGGGAGGTTCGACCGTACTCTCGGGCCGCTCTTCCCCTACATCAAGAACGTCCAGATCTTCGAGTGCCCCACATTCCGGGACTACCAGAGCGTCGGCGACGGCAGCCTGAACGACTTCGAGGCGGGCTGCGGCGGCTACGGCTACAACAACGAGTTCCTCGGGAGCGGCAACGCGCGGATGGGGTGGGACCCGGCTGCCCAGACCAGCCCGGCCAGCGACTCGCAGGTCGACCGCCCGGCCGAGACCTACATGCTCTCCGACTGCGCTTTCCTGCAGTTCTACCCCAACACATACGCCATCGAGTACTCCTTCATGGAGGCTCCCTACTGGCCCTACTACGCCATCCAGTGGGACTACTGGTTCCGTCCCGATCCGTCCATCCACTTCCGCCACAACGGCATGGCCAACATCGCCTTCGCCGACGGGCACGTGAAGGCCGTCGCCCGGGGTGTGGTCCCCGAGGCCGGCTCCGTCTACGGGGGCACGGCGGAGGACCAGATCGCGTTCGGACTCGGATGGCCCGCCCCCGACGACTTCACATACTGGGGGCCGACCTCCTAAGGCGAGGTGACCGACCGTGTCAGCGTACTGGAAAGAGATCGCGTTGGGACTGCTCGCGGCCGTGCTTCTCGGCTGGGTCGCCTCCCAAGCGTACCGCATGCGGCCGGGCGGCAAAGCCCCGCCGCAGTCGCCGAACCCCGTGGTCTGCTCCGAGTGCGGGTGGCGCGGTCGGATTGTCGCCGAACGGCTGCCGGCGAGGTGTCCCAGGTGCGGCGAGGAGGCCGTGCACTTCGCCGGCGTCTGTCCGAACTGCGGCGAATGGACGCCCTGGGATCCGGGCCGTGAGGAGATCCTGTTCACCAGGCCGCGTCTCTTCATGGACTGGGGCGCGGCCTGGTTCTTCCCGACGTGCCCGCGCTGTGGATGTGAAACTAACGCGACAGGACGTGCCACGCGTCTGCCCGAGGCCCTTCGGGCGGCGCCGTGACGCCGCCAGAACAACTGAAGATAACGAGAGAGAGGCAAGACATGCGGATAAGAGTTCTGCTCGCGGGGCTTCTCGTCGCGAGCGCCTTGTGCGCCGTTGGCTGCCGGAAGGATCGACCCGCCGGAGAAGGGACCGCGGCCACCGCCCAAGTGTCCGGCGTCTACCGCTACCCCACGGGTGAGATGCTCTCCATCGCTCCGGACGGCACGGCGCGCATCGCCGGGCCCGCCGGGTCGGTGACCCTGACGTGGACGGAGAAGGACGGGACGATCACCCTCACGGGGCAGGGAGGGGGTGTGCTCCGCCCCGACGCCGAGGGCGGCGCGACCTTCACCCCGGCGGGCGGCGGGCAGGCGTTTCGTGTGATGCGCCGGCAATGAGGACGCTTCTTCTAGTCGCCATGCTCTTGGCG